>JAABUD010000110.1 GCA_011389555.1 Desulfotignum sp.
CTGCCAGCCTGCGCGGAAGTGCTCGCTGATATCAAAGGCTCTCATGTAAATGACCTGATCCGCCTTGTTCAGCATTTCCGCTCGTGCATACTTCCGTTTCAGGTCTGCCTGCTGCTCCCTGGTCAACCCCTGTGTGTGGCGTTCAAACCACAGATCAACTGCTTCTCTGTTTTGCGTCATCTCCACATGCCGCCCCTCATACAGAAGCGGAACCACCGCGCCATCTTCAACGGCCTGCGTGATGGAATAATGGGGCTCCACCAGTTCACCGAATTTGGTGAAGTTGTTCTTTTCCGTCTTTAAAAGCGGCGTCCCGGTAAAACCCAAGTAACAGGCATGGGGAAACATCTGTCTCATCCGGGCGGAAAAGGAACCGAACTGGGTCCGGTGGCTCTCATCCACCAGAATGAAAATGTCGGGCGATTCGCACCTGTATTTCTTTACCGAGTAAGCCTTGTCGAACTTGTGAATGAGGGTTGTGATAATTCCTGACCTCTTTTCAGCAACCAATTCCAGCAGGTTTCTGCCTGATGTTGCCCGGTTTGCTTCAAGACCACAGGCGGCAAAGGTGTTCCCAAGCTGCTTGTCGAGGTCGTCACGGTCTGTCACAAGTACAATTCTCGGATTCAATATTTCGGGTTCCAGGGCCAGGTTACGGGCCAGCATCACCATGGTCAGCGACTTTCCTGATCCCTGGGTGTGCCAGATCACACCGCCTTTACGTGAATGGGTGCTATCGAAGTGCTTTACCCGGTTCAGGGTGGACTTGATGACGAAATACTGCTGATAGCGGGCAATTTTTTTACTCCCCCCGTCAAACACCGTAAACTTCCAAGCCAGCTCCAAAAGCCTTTCCGGACGGCACAGCGAAAACAACGCCTCATCCTGAGCCGTTATTAATGGAGAATGGATAGTGGATAATTGACAATGAAAGCTGGTTTCAATTTTTTGCCGAGTCTCTTTGGGTATTGGTTTGGCCTTCAACCCCAATAATTTTCCATTATCCATTATCCATTTTCCATTATCCGGTTCTTTCCATACCCCCCAGAATTTTGCAGCGGTTCCCGTTGTTGCGTACATGGCGCTGTTTTTATTCAGAGCCAGCACCATCTGGCAGTAGATGAAGAGTTTCGGGATATGGTCATCATTCTGATTTCTGATCGATTGCGAAACAGCCTGTTCCACCTCAACCTGCGGCGCTTTGCATTCAATCACGCAAAACGGGATACCATTGACGAAGAGAACAATATCAGGCCGGGCGGTTTCCGTTGACCGTGAACGTTCAACACTGAATTCGACTGTCACATGAAACTTGTTGCGGCCGGGGCTGTTCTTAGATTTGGGCCAGTCGATATAGTTCATATTGAAGCTTTTCGAATCACCCTCAATGGTCTGCTCCATGGCCGTCCCGAGCGTAATCAGATCATAAATGGCCTCGTTGGTCTTCAATAACCCATCATATTTCATGTTTTTCAGCTTCTGGATAGCTGACTGCACATTCTCCTCGCTGAACAGATACTCACCGCCTTTGTAACGAATGCGGTTTATCTCTTTGAGCTGGTTGCGCAGAATCGTTTCCAATAACACATTGGATGTTCTGTTCTGCCTTTCGCGCAGGGCTTCCGCCGGTGTCAAAAATTCAAATCCCAGGCCAATCAAAAGCTGCAAAGCAGGGATTTGAGAAAGATACTTTTCATTGATCTGAAAGGGTTTCATGGGGTTACCCCCAATGCATGCCAGTAGGGTCTGAATCCCGATTCCGCAATATTCGCCATAAGTATCAAAAACGGCTCATAATCATTTTTCGAATGGGCTGTATCCAGAGTCTCGTAATATTCCAACCGCTTTTCCACCGGGAGAACAACCGGCGGGAACCCGCTTTTCATCAATTCCAGATTCATCAGCAGCCGTGATGTTCTGCCATTGCCGTCCACAAAAGGGTGGATTTTCACAAAGTCGGCATGAACACGGGCCGCCCGTTCTATTGGATGGAGCGATGCCCCCTCAGTTTGATACCAGTTGATAAAACGTTGCATGTCACTTTCTACATGCAGGGCATCGGGCGGCACATGATCGGCACCCGAGATGATGACATTTGTTTTTCTATAAACCCCCGCATTCTTGTCATCAATATTTTTCAGGATCAATTGGTGAATCGATTTAATCTGCCATTCAGACAGAGGCTCATTTTTATTGACCAGATCTTCAACGAAAAAAATGGCTTCCCTGTGGTTGATCGCTTCAAAGTGCTCCTGCATGGTTTTCCCGCCAATGGTGATCCCTTCCAGAGCAACCTTGGTTTCTTTCAGTGTCAGCGTATTGCCTTCGATCGCATTTGAATGATAGGTCCAGCGAAGTACCAGATCCTCATGAAGGTTCGAAACAATCTCCGGCGGCAATGGACGGAAGGAATCCAGTTTCTGTTTTAGTGAATCAAGCGTATTGAAATTTATCATTTTTAGAATCTCCTGTTTTTAACCACGAATGCACACCAATGAATACGAATAAGCTACCCATCTCTTTTCCCTTTCTTTTTGGTGGTTTCGACCTGCTTGACCACCTTGTCGAAATCACTGAGTGATTTTGCCGAATAAGAGAGGGAATGATTTCCGCCGCTGTCTGCCCTGTAATCGCCCAGTGCATTTTGTTCTGCACGGTCTTGAAGAACTCAATGCTGATATCCAGTGTTGGATCGTAATCAATGCTGGTGGCGTAAATATCGGTGATTTTTTGATAAAAACGGCGTTCAGATGTCCGGATATCCTGAATCCGCCGTTCCAGCTCTTCAAAATAATCAAAAGGCTGATCCGGGTTTTTCAACCGTTCATCATCGAGTAGAAATCCTTTTTTAATAAACTCTGTCAGTTGCTGCGTCGCCCAGATACGAAAGCGGGTCGCCACATGACTTTTCACCCGATAGCCGACAGAAATGATCATGTCCAGATTATAGAAGTCGACCATTCGGGCAACCTGTCGTTTTCCCTCCATTCGAACTATCCGGAATTTCCGGATAGTTGCCTCTGGAATCAGCTCTCCTTCTTCATAAATATTCTGAATATGCTCATTTATGGTTCGAACATCCTTCTGGAAAAGCTCCGCCATTAACCCCTGAGAAAGCCAGACCGACTCATCCTCAAACCGAACATCCAGCTTCAATTTGCCGTCTTCAGCCTGATAAACCAGAAACTGACCCTTGGCGGCTTCACCACTGGCAAGTGCTGAATTATGAGTGCCCTGTGCTGATTTGTTTTTTAATTCATCCTTCATATTTTATACCTCATCATTCTCATTCACTTCCCAATAGCCTTCTTTCCTGCCGCCCACCCGACGCAAGAATCCTTCGGCTTGGAGCTTCTGAATATTGCGTTGAACAGATCGTTCGGTAATGCCAATCTTCTCGGCCATTTCCGGAATGGTAATCGACGGGGTTTCCCGACAGGCATCCAGAATCATACCCGACGTTTTCCCGACGCTTACCCGACGTTTTCCCGACGTTTCATCCGAATTCTTCCCGAAATCATCCCCGCTGCTTTCCGAACCAGGCTTTTCGGAGGTCGGTGCTTTCAACAGCTCAACCGTCACACCGCCGTAATTTTCCTCAATGATCGGCACTGGTAGTCCAGCCGCTTTGCAGGCATCGGTAATCTTTTCAATGCCACGTCCCCAGGAATCAATATAACCAACCCGATAGCACACCTCGGCAATGAGCGGGTTACGGGGGATTGACCTATGCGTCTGAAATAATTTTTCAACGGTTAATTCGAGCGGGAGAGTACCTGCATTCCACAAGGAGAGCCGGTCATCCATGACGCGAAGTTGCGTCATGCTGCCCATATAATTGCGATGCACCAGTGCATTGAGCAGCATTTCTCGCAATGCCGGAACCGGATATTCCAGTTCTTCAATGCGGCGCAGCCCTTCAAAACGTATTGGTTTAATTAAAAACTTTCGTTCCAGCTGCTCCATCACACTGTGAAGGAGTTGGAACA
>JAABUD010000111.1 GCA_011389555.1 Desulfotignum sp.
TCATCGATTTTGTCAGCGTAGTCTATGAGCGTTACCATTCTGCATATGGCAAAGAAGAGTGGTTCCCCATTTGCACAGCGGAGCCCCCGGTGGGGGTGCCTTACTGCCGGACTGTCGGAGACCTTCAGGGATTCCTGGCCGGCAGCAAGGCACCCCCACCGGGGGCGGCCTGCTTCCGGGCGGGTTTTATGCCGGATCTTCGGCAGTCAGTTCTTCCAGGGTTTTTCTGAAGTCGTCGATGTCTTTGCTCTGGATGGTGGATCTGAGCAATTTTTTGAGCATTAACCGGTTGTTCAGGTCCTTTATCACTTGACGGATGTCTGCCGGCACGTTGCTGCTGAATTTTGTATCCAGCGCTTCCAACACCATCTCTCTGGCTTCGTTGAGCTGACCTTTGTCCATTCCGATTCTCTCGGCACTTGTTACATATGGCATTTTCTTTTCCTCCTCATAGGCAATCAGGTGTTGTGTAAATTGGTTTGTTGCACACAGCCATTTTTTTGGGTGATCTGCCCAAAGACAGCTGCATAATGCTACACTGAAAATAAGGTGCAGAGATCGTTGAACCTGATGGCAAAGCGACTTGGGCTGGATCAAAAACAATTCATTACCATTTAGGAAAATTGGCAGCATTGCCAAATCTCCTAAATGCCGATTTATCCTGGGGCTTCACCGTTGCCCGGATGGCTGAAAAGCACGGCTGGACCGATCCCATGGCTGGCGGCGGCGTGACCCCGGATACCTGCTTTGCCATGGGCCGCGGATGCTGGTCCCCAATAGCAGGGGCTTGATCAGGTATCTTCCCTGCTGCCTGGCGGGTTTTATGCCGGATCTTCGGCCGTCATTTCTTCCAGGGTTTTTCTGAAGTCTTCAATGTCTTTGCTATGGAAGGTTGACCGGAGCAGTCGTTTCAGCATTATTTTATTGTTCAGCGCCTGTATCTGCTGCTTGATATCTGCCGGGGTGTCATTGCTGAACCTGGCATCCAGGGCTTCCAGTAACATTTCTCTGGCATTCAGGAGCTGACCAATGTCCAAGCCTTCACTTCTTCCTTTTTCTATCCCGATTCTCTCGGCACTTGTTACATATGGCATTTTCTTTTCCTCCTCATAGGCGATCAGGTGTTGCGTAAATTGGTTTGTTAAATCATCGGGCAGCATCATCAGCCAGTCCACAAGCCGGTACAGGCTCAGAATGTCTGTTGTGGAAAAGCCTTTTTCATACAGCGCCCTGGTAATGGTCCATTTCCAGGTGTATCTTTCCTGTGGATTGTCTTTGGTTGCCTTTGTTTTTACATGGGCCGCAGTGATGATCGCAAAAGGATTTGTGTGATCCAGCAGGTCATCGATTTTGTCAGCGTAGTCTATGAGCTTTACCCTTCTGCATGCCGTCTGCCGATCTCGGCATCCCGCACCACCTGCTGCAATTCTTTATCAAGAAATTCATGTCCTCTTTTCCATGCGATTTCACGGGCGAAGTCAGGAAAAAAGAACTGCATCAGTTCCTTGAAATACAGCTCCATCCCTTCTTTCCAGGGGCTGTCATAGTCATCGTTATGATTTGTTGTCGTATCCATACGGCTATTTTAATCAGATTGTCGGGATAAAGCAAGATTCAAAACGGGTTGTGCCCGGGGACAGGGTGCTGCCTCATCCGCCACCACCACCATTGATCAGCTGGATATCTCCACGGTGACAGGGGTGTTTTTTTCAGCAGACCCGTGCCGGGCGGTGCCTGGGGGTCTCACCCTCTTCCTTGGTTGACAGGGAGTAAGGGCATGCTGCGCTGAACGGTGAAAACTGCGGGCAGGTATGTCCTCAGCACGGGGTGCTGCTGCTGTTCAAGCATTTTTTCGAGCCGGATCTGCCATAGAAAATCTTTCCACCGATGCTTCCAGTCCGAATGCCGAAACATTGGTTCAGCCAATGACTCATCGGTATAACTGCGAATGCGTGCCGATTCTCGTCAGTGATCTTGAGTTTCTGATAATCTTTTTTGAATGTTTTGGTTCGGAACAGTTTCATGGCACAGGCTATTTTGCGAAATCATCTCGGGTGACAAATTCGCCGTGCAACTCTTCCGCCTCCATCATCGCATGAAGTGTGGTCTCATTCGGAATTTTAATTTCAAAGGGAAATCCTTTGTTTGAAACGACCATACTGTTGAAAATATTAATGGCCTGTGAATATGACAGCCCCAGGAACTTCAATATTTCCTTGGCCTGGGCATACTTTTCACGGTCAACTCTTATGGTTGTTTGTGTTTTCATGGATCTACCTCCGGTAAGTCAATCAATCACGATACTGAAATTATATCCCAAATGGGATAGCACCGCAAAGGTTTATTTGGTCATGTCCACTTTTTTCTGGACCAGTTTTATAATTGACGCATGCTTTTTTAACGGATTTCAGAAACGCGGTTTCAAATTTTGTTTCCATCACTCGCCAAAAACCGCATCGTATGAATGCCATTGTGCCGAACCTGTGCGCAGTCTGGCTTGAGCTTCTTCCATGGCCTGTTGAAACGCTGGATGAGCGAATATTGTTTCGACGTAATCACCATCGACGCGCCGTTTCAGGGCCAACAGGTATTGCGTGACCATATCGGCAACCGTTGTGCGGTTTTCTGCGGCAAAGATTTTGGCGAACTCGGCAAGATCCTGATCAAGACTGACATTGATTCGTGTTTTAGACATAATATTTCCCTTTTTAGATGATTTGTTCCTATTGTGCACACGAAAGGAACTGGTGTCAAGTGACACTGGTTTCGGAGTCACCTATCAATCTGAAAAACAGCTATCTATCAGAACACGGGTTGAAAATATTACACGAATATGGTGAACATGCTGCAATTCCGGGGGCGGCCTGCTGCCTCACATGCCACTGCCTGATCCTCCCGGTTTTTCGCTTGACTGTCCCACCCGGGCCGGGTAGAATTTTATCATGTGTATGGCATTGTCAAAAACCCATCGAAAGCGTCAGATATGAGATTTTTCAATACCGCCGGGCCGGTGAATTACGACGACCATTACTGCCTGCCGCCGCTGGAGCGGTTTGATCTGGCTGCGATCGAGATGCTCCTGGCGCAGAAAAAGTATTTTGTGCTGCACGCCCCGCGCCAGACAGGCAAGACCTCTTCCATGCTGGCGCTGGTGGATCATTTGAATGCCGGCGGGCAGTACCGGGCCCTGTACTGCAATGTGGAGACGGCCCAGACGGCCAGGGAAGATGTAGCCAAGGGGATGCAAAGTATTTTGTCCGTCCTGGCTGAACGCGCGAAAAATGATCTGGGAGATGATTTTCTGGCAAAAAACTGGTCGAGCATTCTGTCTGAACATGGAGAGCACATTGCGTTACAATCGGCATTGAGCAGGTTCTGCCAGACAAATGACCTGCCGGTGGTGCTGGTGCTGGACGAGATCGATGCCCTGGTGGGGGATACTTTGATTTCAGTACTGCGTCAGATCCGGTCCGGATATACGTATCGGCCAACCCGGTTTCCCTCCTCCATTGTGCTGTGCGGGGTGCGGGATGTCCGGGATTATCGGATCCATTCAGACAGTGGTAAAGAGATCATCACCGGCGGCAGCCCTTTCAATGTCAAAGCTGCGACCCTGCGCATGGCGGATTTTTTGGAAGATCAAGTGAATCTGCTCATGGCCCAGCACACCAAAGAGACCGGGCAGGCATTCTTGCCAGATGCGGTTTCCTGCATCTGGCATCTGAGCCAGGGGCAGCCCTGGCTGGTCAATGCCCTGGCCTATGAGGTCTGTTTCGAGATGAAGGTCGGGCAAGATCGGACCCGGCCCATTGACAAGGAGATGGTGGACCAGGCAAAGGAAAACCTGATCCTCAGGCGGGAGA
>JAABUD010000112.1 GCA_011389555.1 Desulfotignum sp.
CCTATGTGGGGATAGCCGTGCTCGCCCAGGACCGGGTTCCGGATGAAATTCGGTACCTGTTGAAAATCATCGTTGTGCCCGTACTTTTGTACTGGGCATGGAAATGGTATGTTCCTTTGTCAGGGCCTTTAAAGGCGGCGGGTTCGGTTATTTACGGCATAATTTTCGGGGTGGCGGGCCTGGCGGTGTGGCTGGTTTTGCTGTGGCCTTTTGTTGATATCGGCGGAGAACCCTGGTCGGCATCATCCTTTTTGCTGCGGCTTCTGGCAGCTTCTTTGATTGTGCCTGTTTTTGAGGAATTGTTCATCCGGGGATATATTTTCCGGGTGGCACTGCAGTGGGATGAGAACCGGCGGGTGCAGGGAGCAAGAAAGGCATTGGATACGGCACTGGACCACCGCCATATCAAGGATGTGCCTCCCGGGGCCTGGAGTGTGGCCGCCATTGCCATCTCCACGATTGCCTTCAGCGCCGGACACATGATGGTGGAATGGCCGGCCGCCATTGCCTACAGCCTTTTGATATCCGCCCTGTGGATCATCCGCAAAGACCTGCTGTCCTGTGTGGTGGCCCACGGCATCACCAATCTGGGCCTTGCTTTGTACGTCTATTTCACCGGCCACTGGGGGTTCTGGTAGAACCGGCAGGTACCTGCCGGCTGAATGTCCCGGACAGAAAACAGGATCGAAAACCGGATCGGAAACCGGGCCGGAAATGCAACATGGATTATCAGGTCTCACACACATCTCATACACATCTCACACAAATTTTTTGCGGCTTAACATCAGCAGCACTTCCCGGGCAGCTTCCTCCGGGGTGATATGGGTGGTGTCGATGTGCAGTTCGGCATTTTCCGGGGTTTCATAAGGGTCGTCCACACCGGTGAACCCTTTGATCAGCCCGGCCCGGGCCTTGGCATACATCCCTTTTCTGTCCCGCTTTTCACATTCTGCTATGGGGGTGGATACGTGGATTTCAAAAAAACCGCCGTGCTGCTCAATATCCCTGCGGATCTCATCTCTGGTGCGCTGGTACGGGGCAATGGGGGCGCAGATGGCAATGCCGCGGTTCTTGGTGATCTCCGAGGCCACAAATCCGATCCGCCGGACATTGATGTCCCTGTGTTCCTTGGAAAAATTGAGTTCAGAAGAAAGGTTGCGGCGGACAATATCCCCGTCCAGCAGCGACACCGGCCGGGTGCCTATTTCCAGGAACCTGGCATACAGCACCTTGGCGATGGTGGATTTGCCTGAACCGGAAAGACCGGTGAGAAAAATGGTGAATCCCTGGCGGGCCGGGCTGGGATAGGACCGGTCCAGCTCGGCAATGACCTCAGGAAAAGATGCCCAGTCCGGTATGCGCTTGCCTTTGCGGATCCGGTCCCTGATATCATTGCCGGTAAAAGAAATGGTTTCCCGGGACCCGTTCACCTGGCTGGCCAGGCAGAATTCATCATCAAAGGGCAGGTAGACCATTTCCTCAAAAAATACCGGTTCGATGCCCAGTTCCTTTGCCGCTTCCCTGGCAAGGGCTGCAGCCTGGTCAGCGGGGTAGAACGGGGTGCCGCTGCTGTCTTCTCCGGGGCTGGCATGGTTGTGGCCGATGACAAAATGGGTGCACCCGAAATTTTTGCCGATGATCATGTGCAAAAGCGCATCCCTGGGACCGGCCATGCGCATGGACAAGGGCAGCAGGTTGAGCATGTGGGAATCGGGGGGATACTGGGCCCCCACCTTCTGGTAGCAGCGCATCCTTGTGTAATGGTCAAAGTCTCCGGGGCCGGGAATGCCGCTGACAGGCAGTAAAAGCAGGTTGGCCCGGGCTTTCTGCATGGCCTGGATGGTCATCTCGAACTGGGGCCGGTGAATGGGCTGCCGGGTCTGGAATCCCACAATCCGCTTCCACCCCAGTTTTTCAAACTGGGCACGCACCTCGGCCGGGGTCTGGCGGATATGCCTGAAATCCGGATGAATGGGCAGGTTCAGGGCCTGGATGGTTCCGCCGACATAGTACTGCCCGCATTTGCTGAACAGATAATCCACCCCTGGATGGGTTCTGTCCAGGGTGCCATAAACGGCCAGGGCTTCTTTTTCCCTGTCCACCGGCCAGATATCAGCCACAGACATGACACCCAAAAGAAACCCTTCCGGGTCCCGGAGCACCACGGACTGGCCCGCCTCCAGTGTATTGGCCAGGGTTTCATGGACATCCAGACAGACAGGCACCGGCCACAGCTCACCCGAAGACAGGCGCATCCGGTCCAGGACCGATTCATAATCCATCCGGGTCATAAATCCGGTGAGAGGAGAAAACACCCCGGTGACCAGCAGTTCAAAATCACAAATCTGCCGGTCATTGAGGATCACATCCGGCATGGATGATGTCAGCGTTTTCAGCACCTGGTGCTGGTCATCATCCACCAGCAGGTTCACAACGGCATTTGTCTCCATAAACAGCTCCCTGAATTTTTTGCTGCAGACCCTTTATGAACAGGCAATACGCTGTCAGTATTCCAGGGCCCAGAGCGGTGGGCATAAATCTTTTCGGATGAATATGCCACCTGCCGGTTTTTTTGTAAACCCAAAAAGGCTGTATGATTTTATTCGGGGACAGGCCCCAATTATTCACGGTATTAATGGGAATCAGTTTGACAAATGCGTGCCGGATGTATACCATCTTGTTACATTCATGATGATCTACAGGAGATGACACATGGCAAAAACCGCAACAACCCACGCGCGGTTAACACCGGAAGTAAAAGAACAGGCGGAAAAAATTCTCAAGGAACTGGGCATTTCCATATCTGCGGCATATGAAATGTATTACCGCCAGATAATTGCACACCAGGGGATCCCCTTTGATCTACGTATTCCAAACAAAGACACCCGCCAGGCACTGTCAGATGCCAGGATCGGTAAAGGAAAAAAATACGATTCCATAGATGAGATGTTCATGGATCTGGAGATCTGATGCTGCCGATCCGTCCGACAAGCCGGTTTAAAAAAGACATAAAAAGAGCAGCAAAGCAGAACCGGGACATGGAAAAACTGAAAAAGATCCTTGAACAATTAGCCATTCCCTCACCCCTTCCCCCAAAGTATAAAGATCACAAATTAAAAGGAGAATGGTTCGATTTCCGGGAATGCCATATTGAACCGGACTGGCTGCTGATCTATACCATATCAGATTTTGAGCTCAGGCTGGTTCGCCTGGGCACCCATGCCGAGCTTTTTGAATAGGGATTTATTTGGGGTCAGAAGTCAGCTTCTGACCCCGTTTGTATTTCAGGGGCGGGGGAGGACACCGGCGCGTTCAGCGATTTCCGGGACCTTGTGCTCCCATTCAATGGCCATGAGGTGGACCCCTGCCACCCCTTCCATCTCCTTGAACTCTGCGATCTGCTCCAGGGCAAACTTGATGCCTTCTTCCGCCTGGTCCCGCTTGTCTACGCCTTTGAGGCGTTTGATCAGGGAATCAGGAATATCCATGCCCGGTACGAATTTGGACATGAAATTGGCCATGCCCGCGTTTTTCATGGGGGTGACCCCGGCCAGGATATAACAGCGTTCATGCAGGCCCATGTCCACCACCTGTTTCATGAAATCCCGGAATTTGTCCATGTTGAAGATGCACTGGGTCTGGATAAAATCCGCGCCCGCCGCAATCTTGGTGGCCAGGCGGTGGACCCGGTATTCATAGGGATCGGCAAAGGGATTGCAGGCCGCACCGATGAACATCTTCGGCGGCACATCAATCTCATCGTCATTGAGAAATTTTCCCTCATCCCGCATTTTTTTCACCATGGCAATGAGCTGCATGGAATCGATGTCATGAACGTTTTTGGCTTCCGGGTGG
>JAABUD010000113.1 GCA_011389555.1 Desulfotignum sp.
CCCCCCAGATGCCGGCAACCGTCTTCAAGGTCGGCAAGCCGGCCCGCAAAGGTTCTGGAAACCGGTTTTTGGGCGGTGTTGTCAAATCCCTGTACATAAGGGGCCGCATCCCTGAAATCCCGGTATGTCTTCAGCTGCCTGTCTTCATCCGGGGCATCCGGGCTCAGCAGCAGATACTGGCACAAAATGACACACACGGAATGCGGGGGCCGGACGTCCTGGCGATCCACAATTTTCTGGTGAGTGACCGAAAAGGTTTCATTGAAAAAGGGAATGACGATGGTCTGTCCCTCCACCCGGATCCCCAGTATTCCCTGTTTTTTCGTCAGGTCCAGCTCTGCTACCCGGGCCAGGTAGTCCTGATAGATTTTTTCAAAAACCGGTGCTTTGGATGCCATGTTTCGTGAGACTCCTTCTTTGCGGTTCATCGTGTTTTTTACCACATACCAAACAGCAGGATTTTTATCAAGGAGGCAGCGTGCAAGACCATAAATTCAATCTTCAACAAGGAAAAACATGTATATCCCCCCAAAAAATTCCCCCATGGGTTTTTTGGCCCGGATATGATATGTTCCCGGGATCATCAGACAAGGAGGGGAACGCATGAAAATCATCGACCAGAGCCATGAAATCATCAGCCTGCCGGACAACCTGCTTCAGGTCATCGAGGCGGCCGGCCGCACCTGTTATAAATCCGAAGACAAAATCACATCGGATTCCGCCACCGGATTCGTGGCCCGCATGCGGGACCGGGGCCACCATGCCATGATCGAGTTCGGCGATATTATTGTCCGGTTTGTCACCAACCGGGGGGTGACCCATGAACTGGTCCGGCACCGGCTGTGTTCCTTTGCCCAGGAATCCACCCGGTATGTGCGGTATGACGGAAAAATGGAGTTCATCCAGCCCTGCTGGTGGGAGGACTGTACCCCGGCCCAGCAGACCCTCTGGCAGCAGGCCATGGCTGATGCGGAAAACAGGTACCTGTCGCTTTTAGAGAGTGGATGGCGGCCGGAGCAGGCCAGGGAGGTGCTGCCCAATTCATTGAAAACCGAAATCGTGGTCAAAGGGAACATCCGGGAGTGGCGCCATATTTTTGCACTGCGGTGCAGCAAAAAAGCGCACCCCCAGATCCGGGCGTTGATGGTTCCGCTGCTGTCGGCGTTGAAAGAACAGCTGCCCGTGGTGTTTGATGATCTGGTGTTTTAAAAAAAAGGGCCGCCGGGGAGGGGATCGTCCGGCGGGCCGATAAAAAGATCTGATTTCAAAAAAGATGGTGCCGTATTAAGACATGCATCCATCGTCCTCTTTGATGACTTTGGTGTAACATTCATCACGGTCTTTGTCATTATCGGACGTGTTGTCGCAGTCACTCATTTTTTCCACCACTTTTTTCTGGTCTTCCGCGTCACAATGATCTTTTCTTTCCTGATCTTTTGCCATTATACCTCTCCTTTGTCAGTCAAGTATTGTAATTATGCGTATTTTTTGTTTACAATCGAACTAGATTGTAACGTTCCACCAGGAAATGTCAACCGGTCCAGGAAAATTACCCCTGCCGGCCGGCTCCCGTGCAACCCGAAAACAGGCCTGACACATGCAGATTCTGAATCCATCCAGATGGTATCTTCATCCGGTATTTATTTTTGCCTGCTCCATTATCGCTCTGGCCACATTTCTGGTACTGACCGTCAGCCTGTATATGGAAATCCGGTCAGCCCTGGAAACGGTGATCGTCCGGTTTCACATCGATCCGGAACTGATTTTTCCGTCCAAAACCGGGATGACCATCCTGGTGCTCAGTCTGTTGATCACTGTGGTCCTGGCCGGAATTCTGCTGGCGTTCATCTATTATCAGAAGACCGTGAATCTGTTCCGGCTGCAGCACAATTTTATCTATAATTTTACCCATGAACTTAAAACTCCGGTCACTTCCCTGCGGATTTATCTGGAAACATTTGTCCGCCATCCGTTGAAATCCGAGGATATCAAGCGGTACAGCGAAAATATGCTGGAAGATATCAACCGGCTGACGGACAACATCAACCGGATATTGAACATGGCCCGCATTGAAAGTCAGAATTTTGACTCTGAGGTGACACGCGTCAGCCTGGTAAAAACGGTGGAAACCTTTTGTCAAAAAAATGATTCCCTGTTCAGGGAATGTGATATCCAGATATTGAATCCATCCGGAAGACGATTTGAATATCCGGTAAATCTGTTTCTGTTTGAAATGCTGCTCATGAATATCGTTTCCAATGCCATTAAATACAATTTATCGGATCGGCCGCAACTGACCATTGTGTTCAAATCCCATCTCCAGAAGGTGACCCTTGATTTCATTGACAACGGCATCGGGGTGGACCGGACTGAGACCAAAAAGATTTTCCGCAAGTTCTATCAGTCCGACCGGGAAAACAGGCAGCGCGTATCCGGATCCGGGCTGGGGTTGTATCTGGTTTCCAGCATTGCTAAAATCCATGGGTGGCGGGTGTCTGTGTCCAGTGAAGGCAAAGGAAGCGGTGCGAAATTCACCATTACCATTCCCAGAAACGCCATTGCCAATGTCAGGGAGAAAAATATATGGAAGCGGCTGAAAAAAAACGTGTTCTGGTCATAGAAGATGAAGCCCGCATCGCTGAGGGGCTTCGACTCAACCTGTCCCTTGCCGGGTATGCCGTGGCAGTGGCGCCGGACGGGATTGACGGGCTTGAAAAATGGCGGGCCTGGCATCCGGATCTCATTGTTCTGGATATCATGCTGCCCATGATCGACGGGTTTTCAATTTTAAAAACCATTCGCCAGGAAGATGAAAAAATTCCCGTGCTGATTCTGTCGGCCAGGGGAGATACCACGGACAAGGTCAAAGGCCTTCGGTATGGCGTGGATGATTATCTGGCCAAACCGTTTGATCTGGAGGAATTCCTTCTTCGGGTGGAACGCCTGATTCAAAAAAGCGCGTGGTATGAACCCGCAGTGCCGGGAAAAAAACCGGATGTGGGACTGTTTAACGGGAACCATTTCCGGTTCGGGGACAACCATGTGGATTTTGTCACTTTCAAGGCCCGGTGTGTGGCCGGCGTGATCACATTGACGGAACAGGAGATCACCCTGCTCAAAATTTTTATTGAAAACAGAGGAAAGCCGTTGTCCCGGGAAGAATTGCTGAATGCCGGATGGGGGTATTCCCGGGACACGTCCACCCGCACTGTGGATAATTTCATGGTCCGGTTCAGGAAATATTTTGAAAAAGACCCGAAAAACCCCCGGTTTTTCAAAAGCCGCCGATCCGTGGGCTATCTCTTTGATCCCGCCTGACCGTTAAGAATCCATTTTGAACCGGATGATGATCCGCTGGCCTGGAAAGGGCTGAAATGACTGAAACCCCCTGGTTGGCTCATGCCGGGAAAAGGTTTCACAGAATGGATCCGATACCAGGGGTTCCAGATTTTCTGGGAAAACGGGTTTCCTGTTTTGATTTCGCAAGTCATGACGTCTGCGAAGGTCCGGATCCGACAGAACCGAATAGGCTTCCTGAATCGCCTGAAACGGCTGGTCATTTCCTTTATAATGATCAGGATGGAACTCCTTTGCAAGCCGGCGATACGCCTCCTTGATATCTGCCTGGCTGGCATCCGCTGTAATGCCTAAAACAAAGTAATGATCCTGCGGCATGATATCACCTCCTGGGACAAATATTTCTTGAATGATTTGATACGTCGTTTTTAACGATATAAATATGTCATTACTTTGTCAATAATATAATTATTGATAATGAAAATTTTCCTTGACATGAAAACGGCCTGTTTTATTTTGGTGCCATACAAGGATAA
>JAABUD010000114.1 GCA_011389555.1 Desulfotignum sp.
ACCAGGAACTGAACCAACTTATCACCCATGCCCTGACACACAATTTTTCCGTCAGACAGGCCCGGGCCAGGCTGGAACAGGCCGCCAGCCTGGCGGCTGCCAAAAAAGCAGATGCATTGCCCCTCATCACCCTGGAAACCAGATACAACCGCACCCAGACCGAGCTTGAGACCACCTCTTTCAACACTTTTTCTCTGGGTCCGGCTGCTGCCTATGAAGTGGATCTGTGGGGCCGCATCAATGCCGGGGTGACATCTTTTTCCCTGGCGGCCGGGGCCTCGGCATCTGATCTTGAAACCGCTGCCATGACCATTGCCGCAGAGGTGGCCCGTATATGGGTGGACCTGATCACAGCCAGAGAGCAGCTGGCCCGGGTGAAAAAACAGCTGGAAGTCCACACCACGGTACGCGATCTTCTGGAACTGCGGTTTCAAAAATCCATGTCCTCGGCCCTGGATATCCTCCAGCAAAGAGAAATTGTGGCCCAGACCCAGGCAAAAATCCCCCCCCTGGAAAACCGGATACAGCAGTTGGAAGCATCTGTGCATCTTTTGCTCGGCCAGAGTTCGGGAACCGGTCTCACCATCACCGGTGATCTGCCCGAAACATTGCCGGAACTGCCCGGCAGCGGGCTGCCGGCCAATCTGCTGGCCCTGCGCCCGGATGTCAGGGCCCAGGGCCTGCGTCTTATGGCAGCGGACTGGGATGCGGCGGCTGCCAGGATCTACCGCCTGCCTGATCTGGTTCTCACGGGAAATTTTCTGTTTCAGGACAACGCTCTGGACCTGCTCCTTGACAACTGGATTTTGACCCTGGGGGCCCGACTTGCAGGCCTGGTGTTTGACGGGGGACAGAAAAAAGCCCTGTCCCGACAGGCTGCCGCTGTGGTGGCAGAGCGGCTGGCTGCCTATGAAGAAGTGGTTTATACCGCCATTACCGAAGTGGAAACCAGTCTGGCTGCGGAAAAACACCAGGCTGCACACATTCTTTTGCTGACAGAGCAGCTGGAAACCGCCCGGCAGGCCCTGGCAGAAGCCCGGCGCCGCTATATCAAGGGACTGGATCCCTTTATCCCGTTTCTGACCGAACAGCTCAATGTCCAGGAACTTGAGATCCGCCTGCTGGAGCAGAACGCCTTATTGATAAAAAACCGTATCACCCTTTACCGTGCCCTGGGAGGAGACTGGCAGGCCATTGTTTCCCCCATGCCCAAGGAAACGCCATGACGTCGTCTTCTCATATAAAAACACCGCTTTTCAAGCGCATCATCCGCTTTCTAATTCCGGTCATCATTATTGCCGCCGGTGTATTCATTGCCCGGCATCTGTATGACACACGGCCGGTTGCCAGCCGGGGACGTCCCCAGATCCCCCCGCCCCTGGTGGAAACAGCCATCATGGAAAAACAGGACCACCAGATTATTCTGTCTGCCATGGGAGCAGTCATGCCTTCCCGGGCCATCACCCTGAAATCCCGGGTGGGCGGATTTGTGGAAACCATATCAGAAAAACTGATTCCCGGCGGGGTATTTCAAAAAGCAGAAGAGATGCTCACTTTGGAACAAAAAGATTTTGAACTGGATGTGGCGAGAAAAAAAGCCGCCCTGGACCGGTTGTCCGCCTCTCTTCGGCTGGAGATGGGCCGGCAGGAAGTGGCAAAAGAAGAGATGAAAATTCTGCAGAAAGACGCCCGGTCACCCATCCTGGATGCCGACCTTGCCCTGCGGGAACCCCAGATGGCCCAGATCAAGGCAGACATTGCCGCTGCCCGTGCAGATCTGGATCTGGCCCGGCTGAACCTGGAGCGTACCACCATAAAAGCCCCCTTCAACTGCCTGATCACTGCGGTGCATGTACAGACCGGATCCCAGATATCTGCCCAGGATGCCCTGGCCGGGCTGTCCGGTACTGATGCTTACTGGGTAAAAGCCGCCGTTCCTGTGGAACATCTCAAATGGGTCAGGATCCCGTCCGCCCCGGATGATACCGGCAGCCCGGCCACCATCACCGACCAGAACAACGCCAGGCACCAGGGCCGTGTCATCCGTCTTCTGGGGGAACTGGGCAGCGAAACCCGCCTGGCCACGCTGCTCATCGCCATTGATGATCCTTTGGGCCTTTCCCGCCGAATTGATGCACCGCTGCTGTTAAACAACTATGTCCAGGTAGCCATCCACGGGGAAAAAATATCTGATGTCATTGCCCTGCCCAGGGCCATGGTGCGCAACCAGAACCAGGCATGGGTGGCGGCGGACGGACACCTGGATATCCGGAACATTGATATCGTATGGCGGGATTCAGATTATGTGTTTGTCCAAAGCGGGCTTGGGAGCGGTGATGCCGTGATCCTGTCGGATCTGTCCTCTCCGGTGGAGGGCATGGCTTTGCGTGTGCACAACAAAGACCGGCCGGCTCCAGACGGAAGAGACACAGGGAACCGGTCATGACCACACCAGTGTCCACAGGCGATCACACAGGCGCCATCACCTGGATGGCAAAAAATCCTGTGGCAGCCAATCTGTTGATGATTGTCCTGCTGCTGGGGGGGCTGGTCATGGCCTTCGGCATCAAGCAGGAGGTTTTTCCCGATTTTGAGGTGGGCGCTGTATCCGTATCTGTCATCTACCCGGGTGCCGGTCCTGAAGAGGTGGAGCGGGGGGTTGTTCTGGCCATTGAAGAAGCGGTCCAGGGCCTGGACGGCATTGATGAAATGCATGCCACTGCCGGGGAAGGGTTCGGCCGTGTCACCATTGAGGTGCGGCCGGGAATGGATGTCCGCAGCTTTGCCCAGGAAGTGGAAAGTGAAGTCAATGCCATCACCTCTTTTCCTGATGAGGCGGAACGTCCCATGACCGCTGTTGTGGCCCGCAAGCGCCATGTCATATCCCATGCCGTTTACGGGGACCTGTCCCGGGCAGTGCTCACCCAGATCGCGGAAAACTTCCGGGACCTGCTGCTCCAGGACCCCCTTATCACCCAGGTGGAACTGGAAGGCACCCGGGATTATGAAATTCATGTTTCTGTTCCCCAGGCCAGTCTGCGGCGGTACGGTCTCACCCTGGCAGGGGTGGCAGAACGTATCCGCAGCCTTTCCATTGAACTGCCCGGCGGTTCTGTCAAAACCCGGGGCGGGGAGATCATGGTCCGCATGAAAGAGCGCCGGGATGTGGCAGATGCCTATGCCCGGCTGCCCATCATCACGGCAAAAAACGGTGCACAGGTGTTGCTGGAAGATATTGCCGATATTTCCGAAGGGTTTGAAGAAACCAACCGGTATGCCACCTTTAACGGCAAACCCGCCATCAGGGTGGAAGTCTTCCGGGTGGGGGACCAGAAACCCATTGAGGTGGCAAAAGCCGCACGGATCAGGGCGGATATGTTTCAGGAAACCCTGCCTCCGGGGATAGGTGTTTCCATGATCAGCGACCGGTCACAGGTGTTTGAACAGCGGGCCGGCCTGCTGTTGAAAAACGGATACATCGGCCTTTCTCTGGTGTTCATTCTTCTGGCCCTTTTTCTGGAGATCAGACTGGCATTCTGGGTGTCTCTGGGCATCCCCATATCCATTCTGGGATCGTTTGTTTTCCTGCCGATGACAGATTTTTCCATTAACGTTGTGTCCATGTTCGCCTTTATTGTGACCCTGGGGATTGTGGTGGATGATGCCATTGTGGTGGGAGAAAACATCTACTATTACCGGGAGCAGGGAAAAAAGTTTCTGAATGCCGCCATTCTGGGGGCAAAGGATATGGCAGTGCCTGTGGTGTTTTCCATTCTCACCAATATAGCGGCATTTCTGCCCATCATGTTTGTCTCCGGCACCATGGGCAAAAT
>JAABUD010000115.1 GCA_011389555.1 Desulfotignum sp.
ATTGAAAAATTGGAGGTAAGTCATGGCCACAAAAAATGATAAATATACATACCGGGTTACCTGGTCTGAAGATGATAATGAGTATGTGGGACTGTGTGTTGAATTTCCCAGTTTGAGTTGGCTGGCCGACACACCGGAAAAAGCGCTGAAAGGCATCCGAAATCTTGTAGCGGATGTGTTATTGGATATGGGCAAAACCGATGAGCCTGTTCCCGAACCAATTGCAAGTAAACACTTTAGCGGAAAATTCATGGTCCGCGTGCCTCCGGAGGTACATAGAAAATTGGCCATACAAGCTGCTGAGTCCGGCATAAGCCTTAATCGTATTGCCAGTTCCAAATTGAGCCAGTAACATATAATATTCAAAACCTGATATGGTCGAGAGGAGTTTTTTTGCCACGCGAAGTGACTGGGTTCAAGCGATAACATCCAACTTTTCCATGAGAGATAGTCAGCACTTGAAAGTGCGCGATGTCAAGGTTTTTCCTCTGGCTCCAGATACAGCCCTACTTACAAGTCAAAACAGGGTCGATATGCAGTTGAAAAGCTGTTCGTTCATCAAAACCTGAAGGGCAGTCAGTAAGCAGCCTTTTAAGTTCTGATTCGGTCAATGGTATAAAAACTGGCCAATCGTGCAGAACGAGTTTCAGAAACAAGGTCATATATGACCCAAGGTCGGATATGGCCTTATTTCGTGATTTTTTTCCTGTGTGGAAAAGAAAAAAATATCCGAGGATACTGCGGCTGGTCAAACCGGACGGCGCACGCTTCTGGACGCATTTGAAGGCAACCACCGCCCAGGCCGAAGACGGCCCGCCGCTCTGCCGCATGACATTAAGCGACATCACCGAACTAAACATACGGAAAAACTTCCGGCCAAATCCTTTGCCGCCGCAGTCTTGGCTTTACCTTGCAGGGTGACCACTCTTTGTTCAGACTTTAAAGATTTTCATTAACAAGGTTTCCGGTACAGTGTCGTGCGATTCATCCTCTATCAAAATCATTTTTTCGTCTTTTTCAACCATACCGGCCTTGATCAGAAAGCGGATCGCCATATCGGAAAAGGTATTTGTTTCATCCTCAAGGCTGACAGGATAAACCCCGTAAGACAGGGCCGGAAAATTATTCGTATTACCATCACCGCCAAAGGAAAGTATCCAGCAGTCCGGCTTGAATCTGGAGATGAAACATGCGGTGCCCTTGCTTTGGGTATGGGCCAGGATATAGCGCACATGTAACGCGTTGGCGGATTCAACGGTATTCAGGGAAAAGAGGTCCAGGACACGGACATTCTCGGAACCCGCACCCGTCCTGAAATATGCAGGCAAATCGGCCAGGGCCTGGACAGATTTTCGTTCCCGCTCGGCAGATGTTGCTATTTTGGCTATCATTTCAACAGTCTCCACAGGATATTTTCCTATGGCTGTCTCTTCTGACAGCATTACCGCGTCTGTCCCGTCAAAAATCGCATTGGCCACATCAGATACCTCGGCACGGGTCGGCCGGATATTCTCTGTCATGGACAACAGCATTTGTGTCGCTGTTATCACGGGCCGGCCCAGAAGATTCGCCTTGTTGATCAGTTTTTTCTGAACGGAAGGCACATTTTCTATAGGAATCTGTACCCCCAGATCTCCGCGTGCAATCATGATGGCATCTGCCGCAGTGACAATTTCTTCAAAATTGGCAATGGCCTCGGCCCGTTCGATTTTGGCGACCACATACGCGGACTGCCCCTTTTTTTGTGCAAAGGCTTTTACCTTGCGGATGTCATCGGCTGACTCTGCAAATGAAACCCCAAAGGCATCCACCCCTTGTTCCAGGGCAAAAGCCACAAAATCGAGGTCCGTATCCGACACTGCATCAGCGAATATCTTTACCCCGGGAAGGTGTAATCCCTTGTAGGAAAGAAGCGGGCCGCCGATAACCGTCCGACAGAAAACTTTATCCCCGGAAACCTTTTCCACCTGCAGCTGTATGAATCCGTCATTGAGGAAAATCAGGCTGCCGGGATTCACGCTCTCTGGCAATCGCTTATATTCAACAGGTATCTGATCAGCCGTGCCCACAGCATCCTGGACGGTCAATATGACTTCATTGCCTTTTTCCAGCAGCAGCGGTTCATTCATGAGTTTACCGATGCGTATTTTGGGGCCGGGAAGATCTGCCATGATCATGCAGGATCGTTCAGTTCTTGCCGCTGCGGCACGTATGCGGCGGATATCTTCCTTATGCCCCTCCATGGTTCCATGGGCAAAGTTGAGCCGCGCCACATTCATCCCCTGGAGAATTAACTGCTCCAGCACAGCCTCTGATCGGGAAGCCGGGCCTATGGTGCAGACGATTTTGGTTTTATGCGCCGGCAACCTCATCCAAGTTCTCCTGAATAATTACAACCAATCATTTTTATAAAATAATATACCGTCACCTGTTTATCCATCAGGCAAACACTGTATATTGAAGAATCCTGTCCTGTAGATGGGACACGGAAAAAAAATGCCTCCGGTTCATCCGGGCGAAATATCAAGGGAAGAGATTGAAAGTTTGAATTTATCAGCCAGCGCTTTTGCAAAAAATCTGGATGTGCCCACAAACAGGTTTCCCCGGGATCTTGTCCTAAAAAGAAACTGCCAGGGTCAGGGAACCGATAGTATGGCCTTTTTCCTGTCCGGCAAACTGTTCGGTTCTGAAAAGATGCCGATATGTCAGTTTGAACATGTTAATGCTGAAGGAAGCCCCCAAAGAAAGGTCTGCCACCAGCGGTTTTTTGTCAACACTCGGGCTGTCCTGCCAGGTGTTGCCGTCAAGAAATATGTCATGCAATACCACCTCCACCTCGGAGCTGACAAACACATGTGCCCCCAGTGAGGTTTTACCTGATTTTGAACCTTCGATAACAGGGGCACTGACACCGGCTCCGGCACGGATGACATCGGACCCGAAATCTTGTGGAATGTGATACCCGAAACGGATCTCCCCTCCCGCACTTGTGGATGTCCTGACATTTCCCAGGGTCACCCCGGCCCGGGAAATCAGATCATAACTCAAAACGTCAAATAATTCCATACTGTGCAACCGCCATTTGCGTTGCCAGGACAACCGGACTGCCGGCTCATTTTCAAGCTGGTTATCCCACCCCTTGGCAGTGGGGATGCCCCTCAGGTCATGAACCGTATTCTGAACTGCTTCAGCTTTGGAAGCAAGTCCTACAACACCCGCTACGATTTCAAGGGTATCCAGTTTGAAACGGGTTTTGCTGTGCAGGGCCAGTCCGCCATAAAGGAAACCGGCATATGACCTGCGCAGCCGCTAGAGCGCAAAGAACAGATTGTCACGAAACTGAAAATTATCGTTGCCCTTTATTTAACAGAAGGTTTCCCATCAAACCCTGAATATGATCAAGCAATCGTTTTTCAGGGGTTTCGATCATAAAGTCTTGATCGGACAGCATCATTATTCTCTCATACTCCGGTTGCGTGATGATATTTTTATGAATGGCATTTTTAATCATCGGCTTTAATCCAGTCTCTCGCTGCAATATGTCGCATGAACTGAACGATTCTTTCTGCCGCCTCATTTTATTCACCCAATGCCTTTTTTATCCGGCCGCGTTTTTCCTGAATCTTTCCTTCAATTTTCTCGATTTTGCCTTCAGTTTTCAGATCGGGATTTCCAACTATTTTCCCAACCGTCTCTTTAACCTTTCCTTTGACTTTGTGCATAGTACTTTCTGCATTATCCCGTGTGCTTGATTTCATGGCATTTCTCCTGGTTGAAGTTTTTTTTTGTTCTTGATACTTTTTACCTTATTTGCCGA
>JAABUD010000116.1 GCA_011389555.1 Desulfotignum sp.
GAAGCGGTGAGACAGCGCATTCAGGCAGGAATCAAGGATGAAATTTTAGACACCCCCAAACCCGGAGACCCCCTGTTTTCAAAGGTATCCAACCACATGGTGGGCAGCCTGTCCGATGCTTTGAATGCTGCGCAAAAAGAAGCGAACCGACGGGGATTCAATTCGCTGGTGCTGTCTTCCATGATCCAGGGAGAGGCCGGAGAAGCTGCCAAAGTCCTGTGCGCCATTGCCAGAGAGGTCAGAACATCCGGCAGGCCGGTGGCGCCGCCTGCCTGCCTGCTGGCTGGCGGAGAAACCACCGTCACAATCAAAGGAAAGGGAAAGGGCGGAAGAAATACCGAACTGGCCCTGGCCGGGGCCATGAGCCTGGCGGGCACAGACGGGATTGTCTTGCTGTCCGCCGGCACGGACGGCACAGACGGCCCCACAGATGCTGCCGGCGCCTTTGCCGACAGCACCACCATTTCCCGGGCCGCAGCCCTTGGCCTGTCTGCCGAAGCCCACCTGGCAGACAACGACTCCTATAATTTTTTCCTTGCACTGGAAGATCTGCTGGTCACGGGTCCCACCCGTACCAATGTGATGGATATGCAAATCCTGCTGGTTTCAAGATCAAATGGCCGGTTTGACGTTAAGAAACATAGATGAATCCCTTAAGACAAAAATAGGCATTATGGCTGCCGCAAACAACCGCTCAATGGTAGAAGAAGCAAGACAGATTCTCAGGAAGCATTTATTGAAAGGGCGCTGTGCCATTGGCATTGGCACATGTACCTCCAAAAGATTTTCCGAATTCGGTGGTATTGAATTACCGCCATCGCAAAGATCTTATCCGCGTGGCACAACATGATCTGAATTGGAAAATGCCTGGTGATCATCCACCCGCTTTTCACTTGGGCGGGGGACTCTCCACCACTTTTTTCAGACGAATGAAATGGGATTCGGCCAGTTCGAAAAGTTCTTCGAGCCGCTCGACCTCATCAACGATATCCACGGGTTTTCCCAGCTTGGCCATCTGCAGTTTCAACTCTGCCTCATGTTTCTGACGGGCCTCATCCATGCCGTTGACAATGACACCGATGAACAAGTTTAAGAATATCATGGTACCCAGCAGCACAAACGAGACAAAATAGATCGGAGAAACAATGGGAAAGGCCGCAGGATCGGTGCATAGCTGGCTGTATGGTTCGAATCCGTACACATCGCATCCGTAAATCTGGGTGTACATGATATCGGTCCAGTCTTCAAGGGTCACGATCCTGAAAAGTGACAGAAACGCCGCCTGGAGTGTAGCGAAGTGAACCGGGTCGTTCTGTCCGAACAAAAAGACACCCATCACCGCATACACGTAAAACAGCACCAGCAGCAGGATGGACACATACCCCATGGAAGGCAGACTTCGAAGCAGGGCCTCCACCACGATCTGCAGGCGCGGGATGGCCCGGATCAGGCGCAGGACCCGCAACAGGCGAAGGATCCGCAGCACCATGGCGTATTTGACCGCAAAGGGCAGAAAGCAGGCCCCCACAATGATGAAGTCGAACACGTTCCAGGGGTCGGAAAAAAACTGCAGCGGTCTGGGATATCTTGCCACGAACTTGATCAAAATTTCCACCGTGAAAATGGCCAGGACCAGTTTATCCAGAAGATGAAGCCATGATCCGTATACCACCATGATTTCCGGATAGGTTTCCAGGCCCACCAGTATCCCGGCAAACAAGATGACACCGATAATGCCGCCATGAAACCACGGCGCTTTTTCCATTTTTCTGCAAATCTCTACAATCGCCATATGTTACAGCAACTCCCTGTATGGTTTTCCCCACACCCGCCGCCGGATTTTTCCCGAAAGTCCCACAGAAGTGGAGAGGCAGGTGTTTTGTTTTAGGTCAAAACCCGCGTGATTGTCAACAAAATCACGATCCGGAGAACCAATTTTTGTGGACCTGTTTCATTTGCGTATCCCCTGGCCGTTGTGACCGTAGGTAAGATCATCCGAGACCGGCGGTGAAAATTTCTTTTATCGGCACAATTGAAATAACACAATCTTTGTGTTATTTTGGTGTTGTCAAATAATTTTTCAGGAGTAGATATCATGATATCCCAAAAAACCCGAACCAATGTTTATTTAGATAAAACAATCAAAGAAAAAGCAAAGGAAATCTATAAACAATATGGTGTCAGCCTGAGTGAGGCCATCAACATGTTCCTGGTTCAATCTGTCATGGAACGGGGACTGCCCTTTGAAATGAAATTCCCCAATGATGAAACCATCAACGCCATGAATGAAATCAGAGAGGGAAAAACCGAAAAAATATCTTTTGATGAACTTCAGAAAGAAGCAAAAAAGTGCTTGGCATAGAAAGATCCAAAACCTATATCAAAGACATTAAAAAGGTCAAATTTTCATCGGCAAGCATTCGCAGCTTTTCAAAAAATATTGATTTGTCCAGCGGGCAGCCTGATGTTGTCAGGCTGCCCGCTGGACTGTTGGACTCCGTGGCGGCTAGGCCACGGTTTCGGTAAAGGTCACCCTGCCGGCAATCCGGTCTTCGGGAGCCAGGCGGGTGAGTTTGACCATTTCAAAGCCGGTGACCTTGATAAACACCTTGCCGGTATCATCTGCCAGGGTGAGGTTATAGGTATTGGTTTCCTCGCCTGATGCCTTTTTTTCCGTTATGCACAGATAATCAACATTTCTGGCCACCGGCGCAAAAAAGGTCATGGACGCGATGCGGAAGGGCAGCACCGTGCGGGAGGTGGTGAGAAATTCCAGGAGCCCCCCGGTCTGGAACATGGCATCCACCAGTACCGGGGCTGCCTGGAACATCGGATCTTTCACCCCTTTGAAGAACGGGGCCGTGGATCTGTCCGCCACCGTGGTGACCAGGGTGGTGCCGTCAAAGGAGTTGATGTCCGTGATGGTCGCAAACAGCCCGAACATGAACAGCCGTCCGGGATGGTACACCAGATCCGCCAGATCCCCTTCCCAGGATATGGGATGAACCGCGGGCAGATCGATGATTTCCTGTGCCGGCCGTTCCTTTGCCAGGGAAACCTGCCCCTGGTAATGCAGCTTGGGATCACCCATTACCCGGCCGTCCGGTGTTTTGAACACCGAGCTGATATCACAGGCATATTCCCCCGCTGCCTGACGGGTGCCGGAGATGATGATCTCCTTGGGCCGCCCCTTGAGCAGCTTGATGCCGTAGGGAATGGCAAAACCGGACACTTTCGTGACCACGGATCCATCTCCGGCCAGGGCTGCGGCAGCCTCGGCCATGGTCTCGATGCCGGTGGAGCCCAAAAACAGGGGCACATCCCCCATGGTATGGTCATGGAGAAACAGATCATGGTCCAGGTCCAGCACCCGGGTCCAGACTGCGGTGTTCTCTGTCTGGTGCGTCACCTCTCCGAGAAAGGGAAAAGCCTTATCCTGTGGGGTGCCCAGCAGCCCGTCGATGTCAAAATCATAATCCAGGCCGGAAAACACCATTTCAGACTCGGTTTTGTCCAGCAGGTCTGCCATGAAGAACTTCACGCCCTGGTCCATGGGCAGAAACTGGATGCCCCGGTCTTCCAGCACCTTTTTCACCGTGGGATTGGTGGCCATGCCTACCCCGCCCCAGGCGGTCCAGGCATAGACTTTATAGGTTTTCTCCGGATGCAGCTGTTTTTCTCTGAACAATGTTTTGCCTAAGAAATCATTGGCAGCGGTGTAATCCACCTGGCCCTGGTTGCCGAACCGGGCCGTGACCGAAGAAAAGGTGAAAAAATACCGGTAGTCCCTGTCTTTTGCAGCAGCCAGCAG
>JAABUD010000117.1 GCA_011389555.1 Desulfotignum sp.
AAAGCTTCAAGGGAAATCCGGTGATATTTCCCACCGGGGTGTGGCATTTCACACAGGATTCTGCCTCTTCGATCTCGCCCTGTTCGGTAAGGCCCTGGCGCAGAAACAGTGCCACCCTGGTATACACCGGATCTTTATGGGACAGGTTGTGCATGGAATTGTTCCATTGCTCAAAAATATCCGAATGACAGCCGGCACAGGTGTCAGGGTCGATGAAACGGTCCAGTTCAAATTTTTGCGGGGCATCGGACATGGCTGCAGATCCCCATCCCAGAACGGCCACTGCTACAGCCAGGGCCATGATTTTAAAAATATGCCGGCGGTTCTGTGTATCTTTTTTCATGATAGATCTCCTTGTTTCACAAGTCCAGCGGGAAATTGCTTGACCCGGCCTTCCCGGGTCAGAATCATCCAGTTGCCGTTTTCCTCCTTTGCCGCCACCAGGCAGTCCAGACTGGTGCCGTCATTGAGGGTGATGCTGCAGGTCCCGGTGTC
This sequence comes from Desulfotignum sp., assembly GCA_011389555.1. Classification (GTDB taxonomy): domain Bacteria; phylum Desulfobacterota; class Desulfobacteria; order Desulfobacterales; family Desulfobacteraceae; genus Desulfotignum. The sequence continues at coordinate 496 of JAABUD010000117.1, forward strand.
ATCGGGCGTATCCACCCGGGAAAACTGTTTGTCCCGGGCCATGGCCTTGAAATCCTGTGTGCCTTTTTCTATGGCAAGGATCTGGTCATAGGCGGATGTATCCAGGCGTTTGATCTCCCGGCGCAGATCCTGAACCTGCTGTTTTTGTTCAGCTATGGTGTGCATCACCTTTTCCATTTCATCTTTCTGGTCCGATGGAATGGAAAAAAGGATCTGTTTGTGCAGTTCCATATCCATTTCAATGTATGATATTTTCTTTAAGATGGTGTCAACCTGTGGGTGCATGCCATTCCTCTGAAAATTTTTCAACCCGGCCCCCGGCCGGTCATTTTTTACGGGTTCAGGACGGACAGATACTGCCGTCCCGGGCGGCTTTTTCATTGCCCTTTATAAACCACTCCAATAACCGCCTGAACACTGATTTTTTCTTCTTTTTTTTCTCAGACATGATTTTTCACCTTGTAAATAAGCAGCAGATGGCCTTTTCCAATTTCCCGGGACTCCACGTATTCCAAAGACAGGTCCAGATCGGTATTGAACAGGGACAGGCCCTGACCGAATACGACCGGCACCAGGGTGACATGGATACGGGTAATGAGATTTTCCTTTGCAAACAAAGCATTCACAACAGATCCGCCGATGAGGACCGCCTGATCAAATCCCTGAAGCTTCAGCTCCGCAAGAATCTGCTGCGGTGTCTGATCTGTAAACACCAGATCTTTGTGGTCACTTTTCCGGGCCTTGTTCCGGGTCATGACAATGTTTTTGCGCCCCGGCAGCGGATGTCCGATGGTATCAAATGTCTTTGACCCCATCACCACCACCCCGGCTTTGCGTGTGACCGTTACAAAATACTGCTTGTCCTGCTTCCCGGTCCAGTTAATCAGCTCTGTGTGGCTTCTGGCGATTTTACCGTCCAGGGTCATGGCCATCAGTAAAATAACATCCATGATCTTTTCCGCCGGCCTAATCCTGTTCCGGCCATTGCCGCCTGGTTTCTTCCACCAGATAGCAGAACCGGCCCCAGGAAAATTCTTTGCCTGACAGGGGGCAGCGCAGGGTCACCTTGTTTTCTGTGACATGTATCACCTCCCAGTCACCGGAACGGGGAGAATCTTCAATTCTGATTTTTTGCCCTACTTTAAAGTTATAGCCTTTAAACAGTGTAACATCATGTTCCATGGTCTTTTCCCTCCTTTGGATCCGGTTTTCCTGCACCAAAACCACCATCCAGACCTTGATTTAACCATAACTGCATATTTTTTGAAACCTTAAAATACCGCCGTCCCCTGCCTGTAAACAGACCCTCCCCTTTAAAACGGACGGGTCATGGCTTTGGGAACCACCAGTTGATGGAATTCTTCTCTGGTCAGATAGCCCAGATCACAGGCAGCCTGTTCCAGCGTGATATCTTCTGCATGGGCTTTTTTTGCTATCACCGCAGCCTTGTCATACCCGAATTTCGGTGCCAGGGCCGTGACCAGCATCAAAGAATTTTCCAAATGGGCCTGGATGTTTTTTTTGTTGGGAACAAGGCCATGGATGCAGTTTTTCTGAAAAGAGGCAGCTGCATCACCCAGCAGCTGTGCAGACTGCAGAAAATTATAAATCATCACCGGTTTGAATACATTGAGTTCAAAATGACCGGATGATCCTGCCACCGACAGGGTGGTGTCATTGCCCATGACCTGGGCGCACACCATGGTGACGGCCTCTGCCTGGGTGGGGTTGACCTTGCCCGGCATGATGGAGGATCCCGGCTCATTGGCCGGCAGCTGCAGTTCACCTATGCCGCACCTGGGCCCGGACCCCAGCATCCGGATATCATTGGCGATCTTCATGAGACTCACAGCCACGGTTTTTAAAGCCCCGTGGCATGCAACCAGGCTGTCATGGGCTGCCAGGGCGGCAAATTTGCTGACAGCCGGCACAAAGGGATGGCCGGTAAGATCTGCCAGCTGTGCCGCCACCCGGGTATCAAAGCCTTTGGGGCTGTTCAGACCCGTACCCACCACTGTTCCGCCCAGTGCCAGTTCCGTCAAAAGCCCCATGCTCTGTTTTATCAGATTGATGCCCTGGTCCAGCATGGCGGCATATCCTGAAAATTCCTGGCCCAGGGTCAAAGGCACTGCATCCATGAAATGGGTCCGCCCGATTTTCACGATGGATTCCCATTCCCGGCTTTTTTCTGCCAGCCCTTTCTGGAGCCACTGCAGGGCCGGGATGGTGACATCCGCCAGCGTGGCATAGGCAGCCATGTGCATGGCCGTGGGAAAGGCATCATTGGAGGACTGGGATTTGTTGACATCATCATTGGGATGCAGCTGCGGGATTTGCCGGTCAGGAGAGGCGCCGGACAAGGCCCGGGCACGGTTGGCAATCACTTCGTTGACATTCATATTGGTCTGGGTACCGGATCCGGTCTGCCAGACCTTTAAAGGGAAGTGGTCATCAAGTTTTCCCTGGATAATCTCATCGCACACCTGTACGATAAACTGTTCCTTTCGGGGAGACAGCAGCCCGAAGCTTGTGTTAACCATTGCTGCCGCTTTTTTGATATAGCCGAAGGCATGGATAACCGGGAGGGGCATTATCTCCCTGCCGATGGCAAAATTTTGTAAAGACCGCTGTGTCTGGGCGCCCCAATACACATCTGCCGGCACAAAAATTTCTCCCATGGTGTCTTTTTCCGTTCGTGTGGCCATCATATCTCCTTTTTATCAGCCCGAAGACCGGAGTAGTATTCACAGGGTTATAGATACTATTACAGGTGTATGAATGCAAGTATGGATGCCTTTCAAAAACGTCCTCAGCAATGGTCGGGCATTTTTCCGGGAAGGGGTGATCAGGGTGCAGTCAAAGGTTTACGATTGTGCCTGTTTTCTGAACCACTGGGCCACAAATGTATCCATTATCATCTGGGTAAGATGGTAGGCAATGGCCGGAATCAGGGCCATAGGATACGCAGCCGCAAAATACCCGGCCCATACCAGGTATGAAATGGTCAACGTTTTCTGGGAGGTATGAATAGTGAATGCGGCTGTTGCAGGCAGATCCAGATGGATCAGTCCGGCCAGCAGCTTATTGAACAAAAGGATGAACACATGCAGCCCGACCATAAACCCCATAACCAGAAACAAAACAGCACCCACCTGTATTATCCGATCAGCAGAACTTGCCACTGCATTCAGTATGATCAAAAGGACAATGCATTGGTTGAAAATGGAAATACCGGATGTAAACGGCAGCAGCCTGTGTTTTACCGCGGGCCGCAGG
>JAABUD010000118.1 GCA_011389555.1 Desulfotignum sp.
GGAGCTGGATATGTTTGTGGTGGATGAGGCCAGCATGGTGGATACCCAGCTCATGTTTCACCTGGTGGAAGCCATGCCGCCTGCTGCCAGCCTGATACTGGTGGGGGACACCTTTCAACTGCCGTCGGTGGGACCGGGCAATGTATTGTCCGATATCATGGCCTCGGGCCGGATCAGTGTGTTTTCTTTGACCAAAATCTTCCGGCAGGCCAGGCAGAGCCCCATTGTGCGCCATGCCCATGATATTCGCAACGCACAGATGCCTGATTTTAAAATTAGAGATTCTCAGGACCTGTCGGAATTTTATTTTATTGAAAACCAGCATGGTGAAAAAGTGGTGAAAACCATTCTGGAGCTGTGTAACAAGATTCCCAAAACTTTTCCCCATATCACCGATTTTCAGGTACTCACCCCCATGCACCGGGGAGAAGCCGGTACCATCAATCTCAATCAGCAGCTACAGACTGTTCTGAATCCGGGCAAAGGCGGCATTGTCAACCACGGCATGAATTTTCGCCCCGGGGATAAGGTGATGCACCTGAAAAACAATTATGAAAAAGAGGTGTTCAACGGTGATATCGGCCAGGTGGTGGAGGTATCAAAATCAGAAAGCAGGGTCACAGTGGAATATGACGGCCGCATGGTACCCTATGATCTGCTGGAACTGGACGAACTGTCACTGGCCTATGCCATTTCGGTTCACAAATCCCAGGGATCGGAATACGGCGCGGTCATCATCGCCCTGACCATGGCCCATTATCCGCTGCTCCAGCGCAACCTTTTGTACACGGCCCTGACCCGGGGCAAACACCTGGTGATCATTGTGGGATCTTCCAAAGCGGTCCGCACCGCCTTTGAAAACAACCGCACCAACCTGCGCCGATCAGGGCTAAAAGACCGGCTGGCTTCCTGATTTTCACGTATGACCGGCCTCACAATTACATTATCGGCCATAACCCAAAATTGATCGTCAAGGTCTCTGAAACCAACCAGAATTATTCCAAAACCAAAGCACTTCAACCGTTCCTGGACAGTAGTGGCTGCCGTTGGCGCACGCTTGTTCCGCTGGATGATCAGGTTGTGCATATGAATGATCATATCTGCCAGGCCATTTTCATCCTGTTGAAATTTCTGGCAATACCTGTTAAAAGAAAATCTTTGGAAATTTAACAGGAAATGACTATGCATTATGACGGAATGATCATACGCCCCCCCAGTGAGGCCGACAGTATACTGCTCCAGGTGACCTTAGGATGTTCCCATAACAAGTGTACCTTCTGTGGCAGTTTCCGGGACAAGCGGTTTACCATCAAAAAAGACGACATCATTTTCCAGGACATTGAATATGCCAGGGAGCATCTTCCCCGGCAAAAGCGGCTGTTCATCTGTGACGGGGATGCCATGATCGTGCCCAAGAAGCGGCTCGTGCCCATTCTGGAACGGATCAGAGACCGGCTTCCCTGGGTGGAACGGGTGGGGGTGTATGCCAATACCAAGGGCATCGGCATGAAAACCGATGAGGAGCTGGCCGCGCTTCATGACTTGGGAGTGGGCATCGCCTACATGGGGCTGGAATCCGGTGACGACCAGGTGCTGGCCGATATCCGCAAAGGCGCCACAGCAGACAAGATGATCCGTATGGGCCGGCGGGTGAAACAGGCGGGCATCAAGCTGTCTGTTACCGTGCTGGTGGGCCTGGCAGGCAAAGAGCGTTCCCTGGTCCATGCACAGGAAACCGGTCGGGTCCTGTCTGAAATTGATCCGGATTATGTGGGAGCCTTGAGCCTGATGCTGATTCCCGGCACAGAGCTGCATGCGGATCACCAGGCCGGCCGGTTCCAGTTACCCACCCCGGAGGAAATGCTGGCGGAACTGGGGCAGATGATCGCCTCCACCCACCTGTCGAATGGACTGTTTCATGCCAATCATGCTTCCAATTACCTGCCCGTCAGGGCCAGGCTGCCCCGGGACAAGGAAAAAACCCTGGAGCAGATCGCTAAGGCCCTGAGCGGGAAAATAAAACTCAAACCCGAATTTATGAGAGCCTTATAAATCTTACGCTATCCAACAGGAGATAAATACCATGGCTGATGCCACAGAAAATCTGGATCAATTGACCATCAATACCATCAGAGCCCTTTGCATGGATGCGGTGCAGAAAGCCAACTCCGGCCATCCCGGTGCACCCATGGGCCTGGCGCCCACCGCCTATGTGCTGTTCAAACATTTTTTGAAACACAATCCCAAAAACCCGGCATGGATCGACCGGGACCGGTTTGTTCTGTCCGGGGGACATGCATCTTCTTTGCTTTACAGCCTTTTGTACCTGTTCGGGTACGGTCTGGATCTGGAAGATCTGAAAAATTTTCGGCAATGGGGTTCCAGAACCCCGGGGCACCCCGAGTACGGGGACACCCCGGGGGTGGAAACCACCACCGGACCCCTGGGCCAGGGCATTGCCAATGCCGTGGGCATGGCCATAGCCGAACGCCACCTGGCGGCCCGGTTCAACCAGGCGGACATCCCCCTGATCGACCACTACACTTTTTGCATGTGCGGGGACGGGGACCTCATGGAAGGGGTTTCCATGGAAGCCGCTTCCCTGGCCGGTCATCTGGGCCTGGGCCGGCTGATTCTGATCTATGATGACAACCATATCACCATCGAAGGGGCCACCGATATCGCGTTCACGGAAAACATAGGTGACAAGTTTGCCGCCATGAACTGGCATGTGCAGGAGGTAGGGGACGGCAATGACCTGGAGGCCATCCACCATGCGCTCCAGGCAGGTAAGGAAAACACAGACAAGCCGTCTCTGATCAAGATCAGGACCCATATCGCCTTTGGCAGCCCCAATAAGCAGGACACGGCCGATGCCCATGGTGCGCCCCTGGGGGATGAGGAGATCAGGCTGGTGAAAAAATTCTACGGCCTGCCCGAGGGCAAAAATTTTCATGTGCCGGACAGGGTGCTGGAAGCGGCCGGAACCGCGGTGGCAGCAGGACAGAAACTGGAAGATGTCTGGCAGGAAACCTTCATTGCCTATAAAGACACCTATCCCGGCGAAGCAGCCCTGTTTGTGGATGCAGTGAGCGGATTTCTCACCAAGGGCTGGGACAAGGATGTTCCGGTATTTTCTGTGGATGACGGCCCGGTGGCCACCCGGGCAGCTTCAGGCAAGGTGCTCAACGCCATTGCCCCGAATCTGCCCGTGCTCATGGGCGGGTCTGCCGACCTGGCACCTTCCAACAAGACCTATTTGGACTGTTCCGCCGAATTTCAGAAAAATACCTTTGACGGGCGAAACATCCGGTTCGGGGTGCGGGAGCATGCCATGGGTGCGGTCATGGCCGGCATGTACCTGCATTCCGGTGTCCGGCCCTATGGCGGCACCTTTCTGGTTTTTGCCGATTACATGCGGCCGGCCATCCGGCTGGCTTCTTTGATGAAACTGCCCCTGGTCTATGTGTTCACCCATGACAGCGTGGCTGTGGGCGAAGACGGCCCCACCCATCAGCCGGTGGAGCACCTGGCAGCCCTGCGGGCCATTCCCGGGCTCAATGTGGTGCGGCCGGCAGATGCCAATGAGACCGCCCTGGCATGGAAACAGGCCCTGTCCACAATGGATTCCCCCACAGCTCTGATCTTAAGCCGGCAGAAGCTGCCCATCCTGGATACCTCCCTGCGGGACGGGGAATTTCATTACGGGGCATATAC
>JAABUD010000119.1 GCA_011389555.1 Desulfotignum sp.
GTATTGGCGATGGCACTGCCGGAAATGGACCCGAACAGGCCCGAGGCAATGACCGACACTTTGCCGGGACCGCCGATGCGGTGGCCCACTGCTGCCAGGGGCCAGTCAATGAAAAATCTCTGGGCCCCGCATTTTTCCAGAAACGCCCCGAACAACACAAATAAAATCACATAGGTGGCCAGAACACTGGCCATGATGCCGAAAACCCCGTCGCTTTTATAAAAAATGCTGATACACAATTCGGTAAACGGGGCCCCTGCATGGGAAATCAGATCCGGGGCTTTATAGCCGTATACCCCGTACAGCAGGAGAACAACCCCCATTACCACAAAAATATTTCCCACCACCCGTCTGGCCAGCTCCACACCGATGAGCACCCCGACAACGGCAAAAACCATATCTACCTGGGTTTCCGCACCTGTCCGGTAGTTGATGGTTTCAAACATGATGATCCAGTAACCAATACATGCCACAGACAATACAATCAAAATATAATCAAATACCCGGCCGATGGTCGTCTTGGATTGATAGAGCAGGAAAACAAGCACATAGGTAATAATTATATATATCCCCCTGTGATACTGGGTGGCCATGGGCTGCACCACCGCAGCCCATGAATAGAAAAGGACCAGAGTCACTGCGCATATATCAAAAACAATCTGCTCAAATCGATTCAATTTATTGTACACAACAAACCTTCCTGTTCTCTAAAATTTTGTCGCGGGCATGCTGTTTTCCAGGGATCACCGGCAAAGGCACGGGGATTTTTGCCCCGTGCCTTTTTTCATACGATGATGACGGATGGTACTTAGGTTACATTACCCCTTTTTCTTTCCAGAATTTTTCAGCGCCAGGATGAAACGGGGTGACAATCCCGGTGGGACCATTTTTGATGGACATGTTTTTAAAGGTGCTTTTCTGTTCCAGCATATGGGCAAGGCCTTCTTTTGTAAAAATGGCGGAAAGCATTTCATAAACCGCATCTGCCGAAACATCTTTATTGGCAACCCAGAGGGCGGAATCCTGAAAAGAGGGAACGTCATAATCCACTCCTTTGTAGGTGTTCGCAGGCACCGTCAACTTGGCAAAATAAGGATATTCCTTATAAAAATCCGTGGCTTTGGCATCCGCTCCCAGATCAACCATGGCAATATCATTGGTCTGGGCAGCCATTATAACCGCACCGGAAGGAAACGCCGTGAACAGCCAGAAAGCGTCCAGCTGGTTGTTGCCGAATGCCTGGGCTGCATCATTATATCCCATGGCATTTCTTTCAATCTTGTCCCACACCCCCATGTGGGTGAAAAAAAGTTCACAGTTGGCAAATGCGCCGGAACCGGCATTGCCCACACCGACTTTTTTACCCACCAGGTCTTTTGTGCTTTTAATGCCGGAGTCGGCACGCACAATCAGCTGGGCCGGGGCACCGTATAACCAGGCGACCGCCATCACATTTTCGTACTTGGTGGTATCGTTTTTCATCCGGCCGTTGCGGCCCAGATACACATGACCGGAATACACCACGCTCATATGCTGCCGGCCGGCATTGGTTTTCCGCAGATTTTCCACAGAGCCGGCGGATGACTGTGCCTGTACCCGGTAATCAGCCATCTCTTTAATGGGTTTGTACACCTGGATGGCATTGGCCACCACCTGAAACGTCCCGCCGGCAGGTCCGCCGCCGAACACGATTCTGTCCTTGGCAAAGGCCGAGTGGCAGAACGCCATGGAAACAATGGCAATAAACCCGATGAATAATAGATGTCTTGCTTTCATACAATCCTCCTTGTTGATGGGGTTAAAAAACGAACTGCGATATATATGCATACTACCCTACCAACACGAATGTAAAGGATCAATTGGAAGATTTCTGATTTTTCTGTAATAATTTTTCTTACAAACAAAAGAAAAGCAGCATGAAAAAGGAATGCGGTTTTCCGGGGATCATGACGGGTTTCCGGGGATTACCTGATCGATGCCGGTAAAAAGACGGGAAAACCGTTTGCCGTTTCGGGAATGGGTTGTGTAATAATTCAAACAAATGTCAACGATTGTCAGCACCTGGTCGTGGGAATGCAGGCCAGGCATTTCCATGGCCAGCCGGGGATGACGGCCCAGACGTCCCCCCAGCAGGACACGGAACCCGGACTGAACCGGTTCAAGGGTCTGGCCCGGGCAGACGTCAATACACTTACCGCATCGCTGGCATCGATGCATATCGATGACTGGATCTCTGTCACAGCCCGGCATGTCTGTCAACCGGATCGCCTGATCCGGACACGCCTGAACACAGGCGCTGCAGCCCGTACAGCCGGTATCTCCCACCCCGGGGACCACGGCACCGATGATACCGATATCTGCGATCTGGGGGCGGGAACAGGCATTGGGGCAATCACTGAGCGCAACGCAAAATTGTTGATGGGGCCGGATATCCCCTTTTGTTGACGCTTTGAGAAATTCCAACAGATCCGCCTGTTTCAACAAAACGGTCACCTGTTTGGCAAGATCCGCAGTGGCCAAAGCAACATGGGGGCACCCGCGACTGCCGGAACAGACGGACACATCATATCCGGTCACCGGCTTTTTTCGGCCGGTCCCGGTCATCTTTGTCATGAAAGGATCTCTCCCCGGGCACTGATGGTGACCTGTGAAAACAAAATATCCATACCGCTGTTTTCCAGTGCTTTCTGAATAATATGGGGAAGTCCGGAACAACAGGGTACTTCCATGATCACCGCGGTGATGCTTTTAATCCCTGATTTTTTGAACACGTCCGTCAATTTGTCCACATATTCCTGGGAATCATCGAATTTGGGGCAGCCGATCATGACGGCCCGGCCCGCCAGAAAATCCTTGTGAAACGAGGGATAGGCCACCGGCACACAATCGGCTGCAATGACCAGATCCGCGTCTTTTAAAAACGGTGCTCCGGCCGGTACCAACCGGATCTGAACCGGCCAGTGACCCAAGGCTGACGGCCCATCCGAACCGGTCGTTCGGGGCTGATTGGCACAGTCACACGACGTGTCGGAAAACGTTTTCAGGGCAGCAGACGGGCAGCCGCCGGAAATGACCGATTTTCCCCGGCCTGTCGATTTTTTTTCGTCAGCCTGTTGTTTGAGCAGTTCATGGACAGCCGCTTCATCAAATTCTTCGGCCTCTCTTTCCACAATATGCAATGCGTCCCGGGGGCAGTCACCCAGACAGGCCCCTAAGCCGTCACAATATTTGTCCGCAATGACCCGTGCCTTGCCATTCACGATCTGAATGGCGCCTTCTGCACAGGAAGGAATACAATTGCCGCAACCATCACATTTTTCATCATCGATTTCAATAATTTTTCTGAGCACTTTCATGATCTTATTCCTTTTTTATTTTATCTGTTTTACAGGGTCTTTGTTGTCATCCGTGTTGAATCAATGTCTGTCCGGCCAGTTCTTTTCCGGCATCCGTCAGATAAATGGTATCGATTTTCCGAACCAGGGTGTCTGAATCGATCTGCTCTTTTCCCTGACAGTCCTGCATATTGGCCAGCATGTCTGCATCATAGAGCACGTTGAAGTTACAGGTTTCCGAATCTTCGGGTTGATGATGGCGTGAAATGATATCGCACACCTCGTTGATCAGCGCTTCTTTGGCCCCCAGATCCTCCAGAATTTTTCGGGCCACTGGCGGGCCTTCGATCTGTTGATATTTTGCCTCGGCAGATCCATATTTTTCTTCCGCATTTTTGATCCCGATATCATGGAGATACGCTGCACAAAGAACCACGGCCAAATCGGCTTTTTCTTTTTTTCCAATTTTTTCCGCATACCGGGCCACCCGTCCGGCATGGCCGATCCGTTTGAAATCCCTACCAAAATATTGTTTCATCTTCACCGCCACCCGGTCCTTTAACAGATCCTCCTGCAGGCCCACAAACTCTTCCGGCAAGGTGCCCAGACATTGTTCCGCAAACTTGCAGTAGGCGGCACAACCGAAATCCATTTTCGGATTCACGATCTTTTGGCTGCAACCGCCGCATCGACGGGTGGCATCATCCTTGAAAAATTCCATCAGATGCCCGCATTCCGGGCATTTGGTTTCAAAAATTGCATTCTGGTCCCAATACTGGGTATCTTGTCCCGGACATTTCATCGGCCACCTTCCTTCATCGGGTTGATTTGTTTATCCATTCATTCACCTGGCAATCTGCTTTACATCCTGATGCAAATCTACTATAAAATGACAGGTAAAACCTTGACCTGAATCAAGGGATTCGTATATTTTTTGCAATTTTTTAAAAAGTGTCAATGATTGCTGATCGTTCAATGGATACAAAAGCCGTGACCGGTATCGATATTTTACAGACCCTTCCCCTTTTTTCCGGGTTATCCGAGGATCTGTTGAAAATCCTTTCCGGGATTGCCGTCCGCCTGACGTTCAAACGGGGAGACATCATTTTTCACGATGGTGACAAAGGCAATGGAATCTATATTGTCGGTACCGGGAAGATAAAAGTATTCAAACTGTCACTGGATGGTAGAGAACAAATTCTTCATATTTACGGACCCGGTCACACGTTCGGAGAAGTGCCGGTGTTCCAGGGAAGGAATTTTCCCGCTTCCGCCATGACTCTGGAACCGTCGGAGATCGTTTTTCTGCCCAGAGACCGGTTTGTGAAACTTATCACCACCACCCCGGCGTTGAGTATGAACATGCTGGCCGATCTTTCAAAACGGCTGCGGGCCTTCACCATCCAGATCGAAGCGCTGAGCCTCAAGGAAGTGCCGGCCCGGCTGGCTGCCTATATATTGACGTTGTCCAGAGAACAGAAAAACCCTGTCCGGATCCACCTTCCCATCTCCAAAGCCCAGCTTTCCAACCTTATCGGCACCACACCGGAAACCATCTCCAGAATGCTCAAAAAGATGGGGGATACCGGTTTGATAGGGGTTCAGACCCGAACCATCGAAATACGGGACAAAGAAGGTCTGATCGAACTGTCTGAATCCGGCCGGTTGCAATAATCCGTCACACCGGGGTGACAGGCTGCTTTTTATACTGGACTAAAATGCATTGTCATGGCATAAATGAAAGGTACAGATGTTTTGAAATCCGGGGCACGGGTCACTTCAGATTTGAAACATCATCATAGAAAAAATCACGAATACTGGACAAAACCGTTCAGAAAATCATTGTCAAATGTCCATTAACCTTGCCAAGGAGGAAAGCATGGGAAAACTGTTGAGAATCAACACAAAAGAAAAAACCTTCAACTTTGAAGAAACACCTGAAACGTATGCCGGTTTAGGCGGAAGAGCCTTGACATCCAAAATGATTCTGGATGAGGTCCCGGCCACCTGCCATCCTTTGGGAAAAAACAACAAACTCATCTTTGCCCCCGGGGTTTTGTCCGGCTCCCCGGCCGCAGATTCCGGAAGACTGTCCGCCGGTGCCAAATCTCCTTTGACCGGCGGGATCAAAGAAAGCAACGCCGGTGGCCTGGTGTCCCAGAAACTGGCAAAACTGGGGATCACCGCCCTGGTTCTGGAAGGCAAGCCGGAAGATGACGAATACAGCCTGGTGGTGGTGAACAAGGACGGGGTCCAGATTCTGCCGGCAACCGACCTGGTCAAAAAAGGCAACTATGCGGTCATGGAAACCTTATGGGACAAATACGGCAAGAATGTGGGGGTGCTCAGCATCGGCCAGGCCGGGGAACAAAGCCTGAAAGGCGCGTCCATCAACCAGGCGGACATGAACGGCCGTCCCGGACGGGCTCATGGCAGAGGCGGACTGGGTGCGGTCATGGGATCCAAAAAAATCAAAGCCATTGTCGTGGATGACTCCGGCGCCCCCCGGGTGGAAATCAAGGATCCCGAAGCGTTCAAGGCAGCCAATAAACGATGGGTGGAGATGCTTCGAAACCATCCGGTCACCGGTGAAGGTTTGCCGGCATTGGGCACGGCCGTGCTGGTGAACGTCATCAACGAAGCCGGGACCCTGCCCACCAAAAACTTCCGCTCCGGCCGGTTCGACCATGCCCAGGCCATCTCCGGCGAAGCCATGGCGGAAACCATTGAAAAACGCAACGGGATCACCACCGAGGGCTGTCACCCCGGATGTGTGATCAAATGCTCGAATGTCTATCACGGCAAAGACGGCAATTACCTGACCTGCGGGTTCGAGTATGAAACCATCTGGGCGTTCGGCGCCCATACCACCATCTCGGATATGGACCATATCGCCACCCTGGACAAGCTGTGCGATGACTTCGGGCTGGACACCATTGAAACCGGCGTCACCATCGGGATCGCCATGGAGGGCGGCATGATCCCCTGGGGTGACGGCCAGGCCGCCATCGACCTTCTTTCCAAAGTGGGCGAATACGCACCGGAAGGAAAAATCATCGGAAACGGAGCCTTGTTCACCGGAGATGCCCTGGGCGTGGACCGGGTACCGGTGGTGAAAAAACAGGCCCTGCCGGCATATGATCCAAGAACCTGCAAAGGCGTAGGCGTCACCTATGCCACCACGCCCATGGGGGCGGACCATACCGCCGGATACGGGGTGACGGCCAACATTCTGAGCGTCGGAGGAACCATCGATCCCCACAAGAATGAAGGCAACATCGAACTGTCCCAGGGACTTCAGATCGCCACTGCTGCCGTGGATGCGGCCGGCCTGTGCCTGTTCGTGGCCTTTGCGGTGCTGGACAATGAAGACGGGCTCCCCACCGTGGCCCAGATGCTCAATGCCAGATACGGCCTGAACCTGACCCCGGATGACATTCTGGAACTGGGAAAATCCATTCTCAGGAATGAAAAGGAATTCAACAAAAAGGCCGGGTTCACTGAAATCGATGATCAGCTGCCGGAAATGTTCAACGAGCAGGTACCGCCCCATAATGTCAAATGGGACTTCACCATTGAAGATCTTCAGAAAACCCTGAACTTCTGAATTTGAATGTTTCGCTTCTGAACTCCTGCTGCAGGGCGGAAAAATTTTCCCGCCCTGCAGCGATTTTCTGGATTTATCCCGCCTGTTCTGGTATACCTTCAATGCCATATTGAAAACAGCACCACTTCTTTAACACTTAACAGCGAACCATATATATAGATCATGAAACTGTTTGAATATCCTTCCAAAGACGCCCGGGCACGTGTCCAGGACATCATCGACCGGGGTCTGGGGTTTTCCAAAGCCGATTATGACAATGTACAGGCGTTTATCGATGATGTCCGATCCCGGGGGGACGAGGCTCTGGTCGACTATACCAACCGGTTTGATTCAGATGCCGTCACCCTGGATACCTTCAAGGTGACGAATGCCGAGTTTGAACACGCTCTGAGCTCCGTGGATTCCCTGTTTCTGGACACCCTGGACCGGGCCATTGACCAGCTCACCCGGTTCCACGCCAAACAGAAGCAGAACGCATGGATCGACACGCCGAGAAACGGGGTCATGGTGGGGCAGCTGGTTCGTCCGGTAGGCGCTGCCGGCATCTATGTCCCCGGGGCCAAAGGCGGAAAAACCCCGCTGGTATCTTCCGTGCTCATGGGGGGAGTTCCGGCAAAAGTCGCGGGTGTGCCCGTCATCGCTGTGATGACCCCGCCCATGGAAAATGGGGCGGTCAATCCGCATATTCTGGCAGCGGCCGCAAAAATGGGCATTACATCCGTGTTCAAGGCGGGCAGTGCATGGGCCATCGCGGCCCTGGCTTATGGCACCCGACAGGTGCCCAAAGTGGATGTCATTGTGGGACCGGGCAATATCTATGTCACCCTGGCCAAAAAAATCGTGGCCGGCAGCGTGGGGATTGACATGATCGCCGGACCCAGCGAAATCCTGATTCTAGCGGACCATACCGCAGACCCGGAATTCGTGGCTGCGGACCTGCTGTCCCAGGCGGAACATGATGCCATGGCCTCCGCCATACTGGTGACTGATTCCAGATCCCTTGCCGACCGGACCGCGGCCGCCCTGGACCGGCAACTGAACATGCTGACCCGGCAGGACACGGCCCGGCAGTCCATTGATCATTTCGGGGCCATTATGGTGGTGCCGGACATCGAGACCGGCATCGATCTATCCAATCAGCTGGCCCCGGAACATCTGGAACTGATGGTGGACACCCCCTTTGACTATCTCGACCGGATTCAGAATGCCGGTGCCCTGTTCCTGGGGCATTATACCCCGGAACCGATGGGTGATTATATTGCCGGCCCCAACCATGTGCTGCCCACAGCCGGCACGGCCCGGTTCTCCTCTGCGCTGAGCGTGGATCATTTCATCAAAAAAACCAGCCTGATTCACTATTCAAAAGCCGCTTTTGAAAACGAAGCGGACGATGTGATCCGGCTGGCACAGATCGAAGGGTTGACCGCCCATGCCAATTCCGTGAAAATCAGAAAAATAATTGACTGACAGACCGTTTTTAAACTATATTGGGCGATTGTATGAAAATTTGGCAAAAACCCATACCTGAAGACACACCACCATGCAGACCATTCGAGGGTTCAGAGACATACTGCCGGAACAGATCCGGCTGTGGCAGAAAGTGGAAAACCTGGCAATTGAGCTTTTCAATGCATTTGGATACCAGGAGATCCGAATTCCGATTCTGGAAAAAACCGGATTGTTCGCCCGGAGTATTGGAGAGGCCACCGATATTGTCGAAAAAGAGATGTACACCTTTGACGATCGGAACGGGGACAAACTGACCTTGCGGCCGGAAGCCACCGCTTCCATCTGCCGGGCCTATATTCAGCACAAACTGTATGCCACGGAACCGGTCAGAAAATTGTACATGACCGGGCCCATGTTCCGGCGGGAAAGGCCCCAGAAAGGACGGTACCGACAATTTTATCAGATCGATGCCGAAGTGTTCGGAATTGATTCCGCATATGTGGACTGTGAACTGATTTTTTTACTTCACGAATTGTTCAAACGATTGGGTCTCACCGGGTTGACCGCCCATATCAACAGCCTGGGATGCCCGGACTGCCGCCCCCGGTTCACCCGGGCACTGCTGGATTTTTTAGGAGAACAGAAACAGGATCTGTGTGATATCTGCACCCGGCGGATGACCCGGAACCCGCTGCGGATTCTGGACTGCAAGGTGCAGACCTGCCAGGAGGCCCTGGCAGGTGCGCCGGCCACGGTGGATCATTTGTGTCCGGCCTGTGAAGACCATTTCAATACGGTCAAAACCACCCTGGAAAAACAGGGGGTGGATTTTTCGATCGATAAATCCCTGGTCCGGGGTCTGGACTATTACACCCGCACGGCCTGGGAGATTCAGACCACCAGCCTGGGCGCCCAGAGTGCCGTGGCCGGCGGCGGCAGATATGACGGCCTGGTCAAAGCACTGGGCGGTCCCGACACCCCTGCCATCGGATTTGCCATCGGGTTCGATCGTTTAGTGGAGGTCATGGAACAGCTGACCCCCCTGCCGGCAGAACCCGGACCGGATCTGTTCATTGTGGCATTGGGAGATCCAGCCATGGAAATGGCATATCACCTGTCCTGCGATCTGAATCAGGCAGGCATTAAAACCGACACGGACTTCCGGGGAAAAAGCCTGAAGGCCTTGATGAAACGGGCGGACAAACTCAATGCCCGGTATGTACTCATTGCCGGACAGACGGAACTGGACGACAATGCCCTGATTCTTCGAAACATGACAAACAAAGAACAGGTTTCCATCCCCATGGACCGGCTGGTACCTGAAATCGAGACCTTGTTGAAACCCCGCTAACCCATTTTGACAAATATTCAATACATAAAGGACAGACCCGGTGAGTGATTTATTAGGAGACATGAAACGAACCCATTTTTGTGCCGATCTTCGGCAAACAGATATTGACAAAACCGTGGTGCTGATGGGATGGGTCCAGCATCGCCGGGACCATGGCGGAGTCATTTTTGTGGACCTGCGGGATCGGGAAGGCATCACTCAAGTGGTTTTCAACCCGTTGGTTTCACCCGTGGTTCATGAAAAAGCCCAGGAGATTCGAAGCGAATTTGTTCTGGGGATCAAAGGCAAAGTCGCGGCCCGGCCCGCGGATATGCGCAATCCCAAGATGGCCACAGGTGCCATAGAGATCCTGGTGGAAGAGCTCAAGATATTTTCTACAGCCAGAACCCCGATATTTCTCATTGAAGACCGGGTGGAAGCCTCTGAAAACATCCGGCTTCAATATCGGTATCTGGACCTGCGGAGGCCCCAGCTCAAGCACAATATCCTGGCCAGACACAAGGCCACCATGGCCATTCGAAATTATCTGGATCACAACGGGTTCATCGACATTGAAACCCCGTTTCTGACGAAATCCACGCCCGAAGGGGCCAGGGACTATCTGGTGCCTTCCCGGGTCAACCCGGGCCAGTTCTACGCGTTGCCCCAATCGCCCCAGCTGTTTAAACAGCTGCTCATGATCAGCGGTTTCGACCGGTATTACCAGGTCGTCAAATGCTTCAGGGACGAAGACCTGCGGGCGGATCGCCAGCCGGAATTCACCCAGATCGACATGGAACTGTCTTTTGTGAATGAAGAACAGATCATGGAAATTGCCGAAGGGCTGATCCAGGCCATTTTCAAAAATGTGCTGGACATGGCCCTGGAAACCCCTTTCCCCAGACTGACCTATGCCGAAGCCATGGATCGTTTCGGCCTGGACCGGCCGGACCTGCGGTTTGATCTGGAACTGGTGAATGTCTCCGATATTGTGGAACACACCGGATTCAAACTGTTTTCCAGTGTCGTCAAAAGCAACGGTCTGGTCAAAGCCATCAATGCCAAAGGCTGTGCATCCTTTACCCGCAAACAGATTGACGAACTCACGGAATTTGTCGCGGTGTACCGGGCAAAAGGGCTGGCCTGGATCAAAATCAAAGAGGAACAATGGCAGTCACCCATTGCCAAATTTTTCACGGTTGACGAGAAACAGGCTTTGACAGACCGCCTGAACCTGGAACCGGGAGATATCGTATTTTTTGTGGCGGACCAGCCGGCCATTGCCAACGAAGCCCTGGGCCAGCTGAGAAATGAACTGGCCCGGCGCCTGGGCTTGATTTCTGACGATCAATTTTCATTCACCTGGGTGACCGATTTCCCGCTGATGGAATATGATGAAGCGGAAAATCGGCACCAGGCCCTGCATCACCCGTTTACCGCTCCCAATGAAACCGACATTCCCAAGCTTGACACGGCCCCCCTTGACGTCCGTTCCAGGGCCTATGACCTGGTACTCAACGGGATTGAAATCGGCGGCGGCAGCATTCGTATCCATGATACCGCGCTTCAGGAAAAGGTGTTGAACTGCCTGGGCATCTCCGATGATCAGGCCAGAGAAAAATTCGGGTTTCTCCTGGAGGCCCTGGATTCCGGGGCACCGCCCCACGGAGGCATCGCCTTTGGTCTGGACCGCCTGATCATGCTGCTGTGCCGGGAAGATTCCATTCGGAATGTCATTGCGTTTCCCAAAACCCAGAAAGCCACCTGTCCGCTGGCAAACGCGCCTTCCACCGCTTCATCGGCTCAGCTGCTGGAACTGGGGATCCGGACAACCCATGTCGGGGAATGACCCGGTTTTCCATGTAAACCCAAACCCGTCAAGAAACATGTTTCCCGACGGGCAAATACAACAGACATTCAGATGAATCAAGCCCGTTTTCGTTTGACGTGGAGAATGGGGGTATTGAAAACCAGGGCCGACACGTTGTCATCCCGTTTGACTTTCAATTCCAACGCATCTTTGTCAATCTCGAAATATTTTGAAATCACGTCCACAATATCCTGCTGAAGGTCGGTCAATGTGGTGTCGTTGACTTCGAGTTTGTCATAGATCAAAGAGAATTGTAGACGCTTTTTGGCGGCATCCTTGCTGTTCTTTTTGCCGGTGAACCGTTTCAATAATCCGCTGAGCATACAACGTCTCCTTCTTATTTTAACCCGAATGTCCGGCTTAGTTTCTGCCACATGCTGGTTTTGTAAACCGGCATGTCAATAGGCACGTCTTCTCCGTTCAACCGCCTGGCAATCTGTCGAAACGCGGCCCCTGCCTTTGAATCATTCTGCAATACCAGTGGTGTTCCGGTATTGGAGGAGATCAACACTTTTTCATCCATGGGCACCAGTCCCACCAGATCGATGGACAGCACCTCCAGCACATCTTCATGGCTGAGCATTTCTCCGCGCATCACCCGGGCCGGTTCGATGCGGTTGACGATCAGCCGGGGGTTCAGGGACCGGGCATACAGCAATCCGATAACCCGGTCCGCATCCCTGACCGCCGACACATCCGGCGTACAGATCACCAGGGCTTCATCCGCCGCCACCACGGAATTTTCAAACCCCCGTTCGATGCCGGCGGGTGAATCCATGATGATGTAATCGAACCGGGACCGCAGTTCTTTGGCCACCCGCTCCACGCCGGCGGTGGTCAGCACATCCTTGTTGTCGCTCTGGGATGCAGGAATCAGAAACAGATTTTCAATCCGTCTGTCCCTGACGGCCGCCTGTTCCACTTTGCAGCGGTCCTGGACCACATCCACAATATTGAAAACGATCCGGTTTTCCAACCCCATGACCACGTCCAGGTTCCGCAGTCCGATATCCATGTCCACAATGGCCACCCGATTTCCTTCAAGGGCCAGGGCGGCGCCGATGGAAGATGTTGCCGTGGTTTTTCCCACACCGCCTTTTCCGGATGTGACAACAATGATTTTACCTTGCAAATCAACACCTCAACTGGTTAAAGTATAAATTAAACGACCTCCGGCCAGGGCATTTTCCGGAACAGATTTGTTTTCAGATAATCTTGTACCAGAATACCGCCATCACCGATACTGGCGAACATCGGCACGGTATGACTCGTCTTTTCACTGCCTGTGACCGTGACTGCCGCAATTTTGACGACTGTGGGTTCAAAGTCAAGGGCGAACACAATGGCATCCTGGTTTTCCGGGTTCCCTGCATGCACCTTTCCAGCCAGCTTTCCCAAAACAATGATATCTTTACCGGCAATAATTTCAGCCCCGGGATTCACGTCGCCGAAAATCACCACGTGCCGGGGGGTTTCAATTTTCTGACCGGACCGGACCCTTCCTCTGAGCATCAGCACGTCACTGCGGTGATGATTCCACCCTTTGGAAAGGTCCCGCTGACGGATTCTGCGAGTCGGCGCAGATGGTTTCTGGGAAGCGGCGGTCACCCGTCCCACCTCGAATTTTTCCATCAATCGGGTTTGAATCAGGGAAAAAAACTCTTCATGACCGCGGGCGTCTCCCATGTCTATGACGACACTGGCATTGATTGCCAGGTGTTTCAATTTTTCGAACACCTGATCTATTTCAGTGATCAGCTGTTCTTTTGGCCGGGAAACATCCAGGGTAAGCCATAACCCGCCACCAACGCCTTTGAGTTTGACAGGTGCCGCATTTTCAAAATGTATCATAATATCGGTTCAGTCACTGGCTTTTTCTCCTGCTTGCATATTCAGCCAGTTTATAAGAGATCCGCCATATCCTGTCAAGTGATGAATCCCGGAGGGTCTTTTTACACGCCCGTAAAATATCTGGAAGAAAAAACAGACTTTTTTATTGACACCGGTATTACAAAGCCTATAATACGCAAACACAGGGTGTTCTTTTGTATAGAAACAGCTGTCGGGGTTGTCTTTTATATTGCCCTCCTTTGTAAATGCTGATAAAACGCCTACAGTTTGGAGATCATATCATGTTAATCGTCATGAAGAAAAATGCAACGGATCATCAAGTCCAGGTAATAGTTGCAGCGGTTGAAAAAAGAGGTTATACCGCCCGGCCTATTCCCGGAGGAGACCGGGTTTCCATCGGAATCCTTTACAACACCGGCTCTGTGGATGCCGGTCATTTCCTGGGGTTCGATGGTGTAAAGGAGGTCATTCCGGTGACAAAACCCTATAAACTTGTCAGCCGGGAGTTCAAACAGGAAAATACCCGGATCCGTGTCGGAGAGGCGGTTTTCGGGAACGGCACCATGCCGGTCATTGCGGGTCCCTGTGCAGTTGAAAGCCTGGATCAGGTGCTGGCCATTGCAAACGCCGTCAAGAAAGCGGGCGCCAAGCTGTTCAGGGGCGGGGCCTTCAAACCCAGAACCTCTCCCTATTCATTTCAGGGACTTGGACAGCAGGGACTGGAATATTTGACCCGTGTCCGGGAAGAAACCGGCCTGCCTGTGGTGACCGAAGTGATGGATGTGGAAACATTTGACATGGTGGAAGCCTATGCGGATGTCATCCAGATCGGCACACGGAACATGCAGAATTTTGCACTGCTGCGGCGCGCGGGAAAAGCGAAAAAGCCGATTATTCTGAAGCGGGGCATGTCCGCCATGCTTCAGGAATGGCTGATGGCGGCTGAATATATCATGGAAGAGGGAAACGCGGAGGTGATTCTGTGCGAGCGGGGCGTCCGGACCTTTGTCCGGCACAGCAGAAACACCCTGGACCTGTCCGTGGTGCCGGCAGTGAAAAAAGAAAGTCATCTGCCCATTATCGTGGATCCCAGCCATGCCGCCGGTGTCCGGGACCTGGTCGTTCCTTTGGCCTGCGCTTCGGCCGCACTCGGCGCCGACGGTTTGATGATCGAAGTGCATAATCATCCGGAAGAAGCCTTGAGTGACGGGGGTCAGTCGCTTTATCCGGACCAGTTTGAACAAACCATGAAAAAACTGACCGGTATCCGTACCATTATTGAAGTATCATGATCACATCCCATCAAATCATGGGCCAGCAGGGCGTCTCGAAGATTCATGTGGGAGCCCGACTGACAGACATCACGGATTATCTGCCGGATCAGCCCTTTGTGATCATCACCGATGAAAATATCAAGGCCCATTACGCCCATGATTTTCCTGAAGCCCCGGTTATAAGCATCGGCACGGGAGAGGCCGTCAAAACCCTGACCACGGTGTCGTTTATTTTGAAACAGCTGATGGCACTGGGGTGTGACCGATCCGTTTTTATCTTAGGGATCGGCGGCGGCATTGTCTGTGATATTACCGGCTTTGTCGCATCCATTTTTATGCGTGGGGTGGATTTCGGGTTTGTCTCCACCTCGCTGCTTTCTCAGGTCGATGCCAGTGTCGGGGGGAAAAACGGGGTGAATGTGTCGGCTTACAAAAATATGGCCGGCGTGTTCAACCAGCCCCGGTTTGTGGTCTGCGATCCAACCCTGCTTTCCACCCTGCCGGCTCCTGAAATTTCCAATGGCCTGGCCGAAATTGTCAAACATGCGCTGATTGCGGATGCCCGCATGTTGACGTTCATTGAAAACAATCAAAACCGCGCGTTGGCCCTGGATCCGGAAATCATTTTTCACCTGGTATCCAAATCCGTGGCCATCAAAGCCCGGGTGGTGCAGGAAGACGAAAAAGAAGCCGGGGCCCGTCGAAAACTCAACTTCGGCCACACCCTCGGCCATGCCATTGAAAACCTGGATCCATCCGGTCACGGCAGGGCCGTGTCCCGCGGAATGGTGGCAGCCGCAAGGTTTTCCTGCGAGAAAACAGGGTTTTTGGCTCAGGATACCGACCGGATTATCGATTTGCTTGAGGGACTGAACCTGCCCACGGACCTGAATTATGATACGGCCAAAATCTGTCACGCAGTCCAGCAGGACAAAAAAAAACAGGGAGACGGTTTGTTTTTTGTCCTGTTAGAAGCCATCGGATCCGCCCGGGTGGAAAGAATCCATTTCACGGAGATCGCCGCATTTATCCAAAAGAATTTTACCTTGTGATTCACATCCGGATCCATGAATACGCACAACTTTTCCTTGACAATTGATTGTCAATCCTATTTAATTGTAAAAATGAATAATCAAACGGAAATCAATATGGACCGGTTCTCCCAACTGTGCCGGAATCAGGGGCTCAAAGTGACACCTCAGCGGATTGCTGTATACAAGGCGCTCAAGACGGCGAAAGACCATCCCTGTGCAGACAAAATCCATAAACAGCTTCTCACGGATTTTCCCAATATTTCCCTGGATACAGTGAACCGGACCCTGCTCACCTTTGCCAAAATCAAAATTATCGATATTGTCGAAGGACAGGGTGATCCCCGACGGTTTGACCCCAATCGGGAAGAACATCATCATTTTTACTGTCTGTCGTGTAACACCATCATCGATTTCCATGATCCGGATCTGACACAGATTCAGCTGCCGGATGACATCACCCGTTCATTCACAATTACCGGAAAACGGCTGTGCCTGACCGGATATTGTTCCCGTTGCCGACACCTTGCCTCCGCCGGGGTAACGGCCGTTGGATAATATTTTAATTTTTTCAAGACATTTTCAAGGAGAAAACAATGAGCCCATTAAAAGGAACCCAGACCGAAAAAAATCTTTTAACCGCGTTTTCAGGTGAATCCCAGGCCAGAAACCGGTACACCTATTTTGCCAGTGCTGCCAAAAAGGAAGGATATGTCCAGATTTCAGACATTTTTACGGAAACCGCCAACCAGGAAAAAGAGCACGCCAAAAGATTGTTCAAGTTCCTGGAAGGAGGTGAAGTTGAAATCACCGCCGCTTTTCC
The DNA here is from genome assembly GCA_011389555.1 of Desulfotignum sp. Lineage (GTDB taxonomy): Bacteria > Desulfobacterota > Desulfobacteria > Desulfobacterales > Desulfobacteraceae > Desulfotignum. The sequence continues at coordinate 16,571 of JAABUD010000119.1, forward strand.
GGCAGGTGTCATCGGTACCACGCTTGAAAACCTGAAGGCTGCAGCGGAAGGAGAATCCTATGAATGGAACGAAATGTATCCGGAATTTGCCGCCACTGCCAGAAAAGAAGGATTCGATGCGATTGCCGCGGTCTTCGAAGCCATAGCGGTTGCGGAAAAGCAGCATGACAAACGCTATAAGGATCTGGCAGCCAATATCGAAGCCGGCACGGTCTTTAAAAAAGAGGCACCGGTCAACTGGCGCTGCCGCAACTGCGGTTATCTGCATGAGGGTGACGAAGCCCCGGACATGTGTCCGGCATGCGCCCATGAAAAAGCCCATTTTGAGGTACTGGGAGAAAACTGGTAATGGAATTGTTTTTCCCAAACCGCTGATTTCAGGTATCTTTCCAATCTTGTAAATCAGGCCCCGGCCCTGTTGCCACAGGGTTCGGGGCCTGACATTCCCCCGTTCAAAAAACCGGGCGACAAATGTCACATCGATCCATTCACTATTTGACAAATCCGCCTGGTACCCCTATATTTATAACGTTTATGCATGAGTGATTTATGCACGGCTTCCTGTTAACCCATTAACAATCATTTAGGATACAATCATGACCGATAAAATCATTGAAATTGACGACGATGGATTTGAAGAAAACGTATTGAAATCAGAAAAACCGATCATGGTCGATTTCTGGGCACCCTGGTGCGGCCCCTGCAAAGCCATCGCCCCCACAGTGGAGGCCCTGGAAAAAACATATGGTGATCAGATGACGTTCGCCAAAGTCAACGTGGATGAAAATCCGCTCAGTCCCAGCAAATATGGGGTTCAGGCCATTCCCACCCTGATTTTTTTCAAAAACGGTGAAATCGCCGACCAGATCACTGGCATGGTCGCCAAGGAAAAGCTGGAACAAACCATCAAAAACATTCTGTAAGGAGATGATGGCATGCCTGCATTCGATCATGATCTGGTAATTATCGGTGCCGGTCCGGCCGGACTTACCGCCGGACTTTATGCTGCCAGGGCCAGAATGAATGTGCTGCTCATTGAAAAAGCAGTTCCCGGAGGACAAATCATCGTTACCGACTGGATTGAAAACTACCCGGGATTTCCCGAGGGGATCAGCGGGTTCGATCTGGCTGAAAAAATGAAAATTCAGGCCGAAGCCTTGGGCTTGAATATGGATACCGCGGAAGTGCAGTCCCTGAATTTGTCACCGGATGTCAAAGAAGTGATGCTTCAGGACAAAACAATCACAACCAAGAGCCTGATTATTGCCTCGGGAGCGTCTCCTAAAAAACTGGGCATCGGCGAAGACCGGTATATGGGCAAAGGAATTTCTTTTTGTGCCACCTGTGACGCCCCGTTTTTCAAGGAAAAAACCGTGGTGGCCATCGGAGGTGGAGACACGGCGGTCCAGGAAGCAATTTATCTGACCAAATTCGTTAAAAAAGTGTATCTGATCCATCGCAGGGACGAGTTGCGGGCCACCAAAATTCTTCAGGAACGGGCGTTTGCCAACGATAAAATCGAGATCCTGTGGGATACCATCGCGACCGGCGTAGACGGATTTTTCGGTATTGAAGGCGTTCATGTGAAACACGTCAAAACCGGAGAGGAAAAAACCCTGAAAGCCGACGGATGTTTTATCTGGGTCGGAATTTTACCCAACACCGCATTTTTGAAAGACGCGGTGGACACCGATGCATATGGATTTATCCGTGCCGATGCCCAGATGCAGACCAATATCCCCGGGGTTTTTGCCGCCGGTGATGTGAGAAACACACCATTGCGGCAGGTTTCGACCGCCGTGGGCGACGGTGCCATTGCGGCGGTTTCCGCTGAACACTATCTTGAGAATGAATTCAAATGAAACAATTTCTTTGCCTGATATGCCTGGCTTATCTGATATCCGGATGCGCCCTGTTCGACAACCCCCGGCGGATGGATAAAACAGCGGACCAGTTGGCTGCTGAAGGTTCTTCCGCATTTATGAGAGAAAAATACAAGGCTGCCATCACTGCCTATACCGACCTGAAGGACTGGTACCCTTTTTCACGGTATGCCATTCTGGCGGAGTTGAAAATTGCGGATGCCCATTTTCAGCTCAAGGAATATCTTCAGGCCATTGCCGCGTATGAGCAATTTGAAAACATGCATCCCAGGAATGAGGCCATTCCATACGTCATCAATCAAATCGGTCTGTGCTGGTTCCATCAGATCGATACCGTGGACAGGGACATCACTCCGGCAAAAAATGCCATGACCCAGTTCCAACGGCTCATGGAGCAGTTTCCGGATAACGAATACGCGCAAGAAGCGCCGGACCGAATCCGCATCTGCATCGACAAGATTGCCGGTCATGAGCTGTACGTGGCAAAATTCTATATGAAAACCGGACAGTACACGGCCGCACGGAAACGGTTCGAACACATCGTGGAATTCTATCCCGGTACCCCCCAGAGTGAAACCGCATTGGGACTGATTCCGGAATGTGCGGCCCTGGCGGAAGCGGCTGAAAAAGAGTAATTTTGCCTTTACTTTTTTCAAGAAACCGTGTACAAATTGCAGGTTTGATTTTTGATATAATCTTTTTTTGGAGTGTTGATAAAAATGTCTAAAGAATGTGCTATTTGCGGCAAAAAACCGTTGGTTGGCAACAATGTCAGCCATGCCCATAATCTGAACAAACGGCGTTTCAATCCCAACCTGCAGCGGGTTCGTGCCCGTATCAAACCCGGGTGTGTCAGAAAAATCGATGTGTGTACCCGTTGCATCAAAGCGGGAAAGGTGACCAAAGCTGCCTGAAAAGTTATAAAATTTTTGCAGCCAGTTCCGCCAGGTCGGAACGTTCCCCTTTTTCCAGGTGGACGTGGGCATACAGCGGCTGACCTTTCATCTTTTCGATGATATAGGCCAGTCCGTTTGTCTGGCTGTCCAGATAGGGATGATCAATCTGGAAAATATCTCCGGTAAAAATAATTTTAGTCCCCTCTCCGGCCCGGGTGATGATGGTTCTTACCTCATGAGGTGTCAGGTTCTGTGCCTCATCCACAATAAAAAAGACCCGCACAATGGATCGCCCCCGGATATAGGAAATGGGGGTGATCACGATTTTTTCCTCCTCAAGGAGTTCCCGGATCGGTTTGGCCTGTGAGTTCTGTTCGTTGAAATGATTCTGGATCACGGCCAGGTTGTCGTACAACGGCTGCATATATGGGTCCAGTTTGGAGGCCACGTCTCCGGGAAGAAACCCCAAATCCTTGTTACTCAGGGGCACGACCGGTCTGGCAACAAAAATCTGCCGGTAATGCTGTTTTTTTTCCAACGCCGCTGCCAGAGCCAAAAGGGTTTTTCCTGTACCCGCCTTACCTGACACGGTGACCAGCGGGATATCGGGATTGAGCATGGCATTGAGGGCAAACGTCTGCTCGGCATTTCTGGGTTTGATGCCGTAACACACCGTTGGCTGAATCAATTGAATGGACTGACGCAGCCCATCGTAAACGGCCAGTGCCGAGTTGGAACCATTCTTTAAAATAAGATGCTCATTGGTATAAAAGGCTGTGTTCATTCCCAGGTCAGCAAAGGGCACTTCAAACGGTTTTTTGTACAATGCCTCGAAAACCTGTGGCGATACATGTTCCACGATCTGAAGACCCGTATACATGTCCAGCAGATTTTCAACGAATCTCGAATTATAATTTTCCGTTTTCAATCCAATGGATCTGGCCCGAAGGCGAAGGTTCACATCTTTGGTAACAAAAATCACATGTTGAAACCGGTGTTTTTTGGCCACAGTATAAGCGATATTCAAAATCTTGATATCCGATGTGATTTCCGTGAAATTGTTCTTTATGACCTCATCCAGTGCCACATCCAGACAAATGGAAATCGCTCCTTTTCCATGCTCGACAGGCACCCCCTCGGTAAACATTTTTTCACTGGACAATGCATCCACCGTCCTCAAGAAGTCTCTGGCGTTGCAGTTGATAACGCTGTTCCCTTTTTTGAACTTATCCAGTTCTTCGATCACGGTGATGGGAATATACAGGTCATTGTCCTTGAACTGGTGAATACATCCGCTGTCATGAAGAATGACATTGGTATCCAGGATAAAAATCTTCTTCATTGTTCACATCTCCAGAAGAACAGGGCATAATTCAAACTAATCATAGTGAACCACCCGTTTGACATCGATCACTTTTTTCACGCGCCTCAGGGCAGACATGATTTTGCGCAGCTGGTTTGAGCTTTCCACCATGATGGTAAAATAAAACATGGCCACACCGGTATCGGATGTGTCGGTTTTGGCATTGAGAATATTGGCGTTATTTTTGGATATCACAGAGGCAATGTCCGCCAGCAGGCCGAACCGGTCATCGGTTTTGATCCGGATGCTGGCGGGATAGGAATCATGATGTTCGCCGCCCCATTGAACATCGATCAGCCGCTCCTGGCTCATTTTCAGGACATTGATACAGTTTTTACGATGAATGGTCACGCCCTGCCCCTGGGTGATATACCCGGCAATAGGGTCCCCGGGAAGGGGATTACAGCATTTGGAAAATTTCACCAGGACATCATTGAGCCCTTTGACAATAATCCCTGTATCTGCTTTCCGGGACCGGTTGTCTGTACTTCTGGGCAGGACCTCTTCCTCTTTGTCTTCTTTCTCCAGATGAGGCACCGCCTTGTTCAGAAGCTGCAAGGGGGTCAATTTACCGAACCCCACATGGGCAATGAGATCATCCACGGATTTGAATCCGAACGTGTCTGCAACCGCCTTGATGTGTCCGGATTTGATCAGGGCATTGAAGTTCTGATTTTTCTTCCGGAACAGTTTTTCACACATCTCTCTTCCCAGAGAATAGGAGCGCTCTTTTTCTCGGGCATTGATCAGGCCCCGAATCTTGGTTCTGGCTTTGACGGTTTTGACAAAGGCCAGCCAGTCCGGACTGGGAGTATGCCCTTTGGTGGTCATAATTTCAACGGTATCTCCGGTCTTGAGCTCATGGGCCAGGGGGACAATTTTTCCGTTCACTTTGGCCCCGGTACATTCCGCCCCCACTTCCGTATGGATCAAATATGCAAAATCCACCGGAGTCGCGCCCCTTGGAAGGGTTTTGATCTCACCGGCCGGGGTGATGACATAGATTTCATCCGGATACAGATCAATCCGCACATTTTCCAGGAACTCATCCGGATCCTTGAAATTTTCCTGATTTTCCACCAGATTCCGAATCCAGGCAAACATCTCTCCGGTGTTCTCATCGATATGATTCCCTTCCTTGTAACTCCAGTGAGCCGCGATACCGGCTTCCGCAATCTGGTCCATCTCCCGGGTCCGGATCTGAATTTCCACCCGCTCCCCTTTGGGGCCGATGACCGTGGTGTGGATGGACTGATACATATTGGGTTTGGGATTACCGATATAATCTTTGATCTTGTAGTAAATGGGCTTCCACATGGAATGGATGGCACCCATGGCGGCATAACACTGGGGCACGGTTTCGAGAATGATGCGAAAGGCGATGATATCATACACCTCGTCAAAATCCAGGTCCTGGGAGATCATCTTCTGGTAGATGCTGTAATGCTGCTTGTACCGGCCCTTGATGTCACAGGGCAGCTCCATCTCTTCCATCTTGTAATGAAGACTGGTGGACACTTCTTTGATATAGTCTTCTTTTTCATCCTTGGCCCGGTTCACCAGGGCATCGATATTTTCATATTCGTCGGGCTGGGTGTAAAAAAAAGCGATGTCTTCCAGTTCATTTTTCACCCAGAATATCCCCAGCCGGGCCGCAATCGGCGCATAGATATCCAGGGTCTCCTGGGCAATGGCGACCTGTTTTTCCGGTTTTTTGTGATATTTCAGGGTTCGCATATTGTGCAGACGGTCCGCCAGCTTGATCAGCACCACCCGAATGTCATCGGCCATGGCCAGAATCATTTTTCTCAACGACTCCGCCTGCTGGGCCGCTTTGTTGGAAAACGGCAGGGCCGATAATTTGGTCACCCCTTCCACAATATGGGCGACCCCCGGGCCGAACAGGGCCTGAATATCTTCTTTGGTGGCCGGGGTATCTTCAATCACATCATGAAGCAGGGCCGCAACGATACTTTCCAGATCCAGGCGCATATCCGCCAGGATCTGGGCGACTTCCAGAGGATGGGACAGATAGGGTTCGCCGGACAGCCTGACCTGACCCTCATGGACCCGGGCCGAATACACATAGGCCCGGTCAATGATATCCATGTCCCCATCCGGATTATACTCCAGTATGGTGTCCAGTATATCCGTGATCCGAATCATGGGCCGACCTTGTCCCGGCGGTTTCTGTATATCTTGTCAATACGCTTTGGCAAACAATACCCGCTCTTCACTTGGCTTGTCACAACAGACACACCGGCCGGATTCCCTGGAAGAATCCAAGGGGATACACCGAATGGTGACGGACAGCTCTTTTTTGATGCGCTCCTCACATTCTCGGGATCCACACCAGTGCGCATAGACAAACGCTCCGTTATGGGATCCTTTCGTATCTTTGTACATATCTTCAAACGCCTGCCAGGTATCGACATGAAAGGTGTTCTCTTTCTGGAATGCCAGGGCCCGGTCGAACAGAGACTGCTGAATCTGGTCCAGAATGTCGGTGATGGTATGGATGAACGTTTCTCTGTCCATGCTTTCCTTCTGACCGGCATCCTGATCTCTTCTGGCCATGAACACGGTATTGGCGGCAATATCCCGGGGTCCCAGTTCCACCCGGACAGGAATCCCTTTTTTCACCCAGTCCCATCCCCGGGCGCCGCCGATATCCCGGTCATCGATTTCCACTTCCACGGACCGGCCGTGATACATTTTTTCATTCAGGGCCGCTTTTAATGCATTGGCATTCTCCAGTACGTCCGAGTTGTCCTGATCTTTTTTCACAATCGGCAGAATCACCACATGGGCCGGTGCAATCCGGGGCGGCACCACCAGGCCGTCATCATCGGAATGAACCATGATCATGCCGCCGATCATGCGGGTGGAGGTTCCCCAGGACGTGGTCCAGGCAAATTGTTCCTGGCCGTCCTCGTTCTGGAAACGGATGTCCGATCCTCTGGCGAAATTCTGACCCAGAAAATGGGATGTGCCCGCCTGAAGGGCTCTTCTGTCCTGCATCATGGACTCGATACAGGTGGTGTCATCCGCGCCGGGAAACCGTTCCGATTCGGATTTGCGCCCCTTGATCACCGGCATGGCAAGCCGATCCTGAACAAAGTCGGCATACAACGCCAGCATCTGATGGGTTCTGTCCACGGCTTCCTCCCGGGTGGCATGGGCCGTATGACCTTCCTGCCACAGGAATTCGCTGGTTCTCAAGAACATGCGGGTACGCATCTCCCACCGCACCACATTGGCCCACTGGTTCAGCAGAATGGGCAGATCCCGGTAGGAGGAGGTCCATTTGGACATGGATTCCCCGATGATGGTTTCGGATGTGGGCCGGACAATCAACGGCTCCGCCAGTTCACCGGCCGGAACCAGTTTGCCGTCCGCCCCTTTTTCCAGTTTATGATGGGTCACCACGGCACATTCCTTGGCAAACCCTTCCACGTGCTCAGCCTCTTTTTCCAGGTATGACAACGGGATGAAAAGGGGGAAATAGGCATTTTTAACCCCGGTTTTCTTGAACTCGGCATCCATCTGCATCATGATGTTCTCCCAGATGGCATACCCCCAGGGTTTCATGACCATACATCCCCTGACCGGGGAGTTTTCCGCCATGTCCGATGCCTTGATGATTTCCTGATACCACTGGGCATAATCTTCTTCCCGGGTCGGGGTAATGGCTGTTTTATTTTTGGTTCCCATTCACATCCTCCGAATTTTGCGTCATTTTATCGATTTCATACAACAACTGGTCCACCAGCCGGTCCTGGGCCACTTTTTTAAATATTTTTCCTTTTTTAAACAAAATGCCGGTGCCATCGGCTCCGGCGATGCCGATATCCGCCTCTTTTGCTTCCCCCGGCCCGTTCACGACACATCCCATAATGGCAACTTTAATCTGAGTATCCCGTTCAAGTAAAGCTTTTTCTACATCTTCGGCAATTTTAAACAGGTTGATCCGGCACCGACCACAGGTGGGGCATGATATGATCTCCGGACCCCGTTGCCGCAACCCCAGTGCCCGCAGAATTTCATACCCGGTGCGGATCTCCTCCACCGGATCCCGGGTCAGAGACACCCGGATGGTATCCCCCAGTCCCTTGGACAGCAGCAACCCGATGCCGATGGCGGATTTGGTGATCCCGGCATACAACCCGCCGGCCTCGGTGACCCCTACATGAAACGGCACATCGGTTTTTTGGGCCAGCAGCTGGTACGCTTCCACCGTCCGGGCCACATCCGAGGCTTTCAAAGACACCTTGATATCATCCAATCCCAATTCCTCCAGTATCCGGATATTGGTCAGTCCGCTTTCCACCATGGCCGGGGCTGTCGGTCCCAGCCGCTGTTCGATCTCTTTTTCCAGAGATCCGGCATTCACCCCGATCCGAATGGGAATGCCATGGGATTTAGCACAGTCCACCACCTGTTTGACCTTGTGCCGGGCCCCGATATTGCCGGGATTGATGCGCAGCCCGTCCGCACCGGACTCGGCCGCTGCCAGAGCCAGTCTGAAATCAAAATGAATATCCGCGATCACCGGAATGGTGATCCGGTCTTTGATCTGTTGAATGGCCAAAGCATCCGCCATCTCCGGTACCGCCACCCGGATGATTTCACAGCCGGCCGCCGTCAGCGCATCGATCTGCTGAATGGTGGCTGTCGTATCCCGGGTCTGCGTATTGGTCATGGACTGGACCGAAATGGGCGCATCAGACCCCACCATCACCTGCCCCACCCGGATCTGCCGGGTTTTTCTTCTGGGGTTCACCAAAGAGACCATGCTCATTCCTTTACACATTCAGGCACGATTGATATCTGAACATACCACATCTGCCGCAACCGCATCAACCCGGCAACAGGGCCGGTATATCATCAAACACGTCTGACAGAACTGTCAGGGACCGATTCAGGTGAGACCGGTTGAACACCTCCAGACTCACGGTGCCCGGATACTGTTTCAACAGTTTTATGACCTGACACAGCTGGTTTGTCGTCAACAGATCCAGACCGACATGGTCTTTGGTTTCCCCGTCCCGTGTTCTTACCCCGTGAAGATGCATCACGGCGATCCGTTCCTGAAACCGGGCCACACTGTGTGTCAGATCATACCCATACCGGAAATGATGGCCGACATCCAGACACACCTGCAGATCGTACACTGTCAGCAGCGGCACCAGACAATCCGGGGGATAATCCAGTGTTTCCACGGAAAAGATTCCGGGGTCCGGCACATACTGCATCAGCCTTTCCAGGCCGTCCAAAGCCCGCTCCTGCCAGGCAGCCAGACCCCCGGGTGTGTCATGACCCGCCATTTCCAGATGCAACGTGTGTGTGGAAGGTGCCAGTGGGCGGCACAAATCCACCACCCGGGCAAGGGTATCAGCCGCATGCTGCCGGGCCTGTGCCGACGTATGGGTCAGACTCACATCCGTTGGTAAATGTATATTATACGTGACATCCAGCGTCTCGGACAACCGGGCCAGCTCGGTAATTTCCGTTTGTTCGGGCAAGACGGTATCCGGCATGCTCTCGAATATCAGCAGTTCGATCTCATCAAACAACCGGCCGATCCTCTGCACATTGGGAAGGATATGATCCGGATAGATAAAGGATGTGGTGCCGATTCGAAACGGTCGTTTCATCTTTATGATCCCTTCAAAACCGTGAATTTCACCATGATCAGCATCACGGCACCCAGCAGCCCCGCAACCGACGCTGCCTGCATCAGCCGGCAGGCGCTGTGAATGGCTGAAATATCCGGATCACCAAACGGGCTTCCGATAATCGGCTTGTCCACCTGTCTGCCATGGTAGATGCCGGGGCCGCCCAGCCGGATCTTCAGGGCACCGGCAAATGCCGCTTCCGGAAACCCGGCATTGGGGCTTTTATGGTTCCTTCCCTCGGACAAACCGATACGCAATGCCCCGGCCCCGGAAATTCCCGGTACACAGCAGGCTGCAGCAGCAATCACAAACACCGACAACCGGGCCGGGATGAAATTGGCCCCATCGTCCAGACGGGCCGACGCCCGGCCGAATAAAAGATACCGGTCATTTTTATACCCCACCATGGAATCCAGGGTATTGATCATTTTATAGGCCACCGCCCCCGGCACCCCTGAAACCACCGCCCAGAAGAGCGGTGCCAGAAATCCGTCCACAAAATTTTCCGCCACGGTCTCCACCGCAGCCCGGGTGACACCTTTGTCATCCAGATTCCGGGTATCTCTGCCCACAATCATTCCGACGTTTTCCCGGGCCGTTTTCAGATCTTTGGTTGACAACGGCCCGGCCACCTTCATGGCGGCATCTTTCAGGCCTTTGACGGAAAAACAATAATACAGCAGGACCGTCTGAACAGCGATACCCATCGCCGGATGGATCCACCCGGCCCAGAGGATCAACATCCACGCCAGCACATAGGTGGCGCCCACCAGAAAAACGGCGAAAAAAATTCCGGCTGTCAACGGATGGTTACAGATACGCCGGAAAAAGGGTTCCAAAAAGCCGATGGCTTTTCCCATGCCCACCACCGGGTGAGGCAGATTCCGGGGATCGCCCAGAAAATAATCCAGCACAAATGCAGCCAAAAGAATATACCCGCCCACCTCACTCATGGGCCAGTGCCTTTTTCAAACTGGCAACCAGCTTTACATTACGTTCCCGGTCTTTGAGAGAAAACCGCACAAACCGATGGTTCAGTCCATGAAAATTGGTGCAGTCACGGATCAGAATCCGATCCTGCCCCACCGCTTTGCATACTTGTGACGCTGTCTGATCCTGCAGCCGGGCCAGAATGAATCCGGTATGACCGGACACCGGCCACAGCCCGGAGAAATCTTGTTTTTTTTCCAGAAACCATTGTTTTTCCCGGGCGATAAAGGCCCGGGTTTTGTCGGTAAACCGTGCCATCTGTTCCGGGTGGTCATACATTTCCTGAATCACGATCTGGGCCAGTGCATTGACATTCCATGGCTGACAATAGGCGTTGACCTTTTGGATCAGGCCCGCTGCCCCGCTGAGAAATCCGGTGCGCAGTCCGGGAATGGCAAATATTTTGGACATGGACGAAAGCACCAGCAGATTGGGAAACGGCCCGGCCTGGATGAAAGACAACTCTTCACCATCATCCACAAACGGCAGATAGGACTCATCCACCACAAAACACACCCCGGGATGGCGCTGCAACAGCGTTGTGACAAATGCGGGATCCAGCAGCACACCGGTGGGATTGTTGGGGTTGCAGATAAACACCAGATCCGCATGTGCCGCCATCTTTGATACCCCTTCCAGATCCGGAGCAAATCCATTTTCACATTCTGCAATCCAGAATTCAGGCTCGATTTTGTGCATTCGGCACGCATCCGCGTAATCCGAATAGGTCGGTCCCAGAATCAGGACATTGTGCGCTTTCAGGGCCAGCGGAAGGGTGTATATGAACCAGGTGGTCCCGTTGCCGGCGATCACGGTGTCCGGATCGATGTCATGGTACCGGGCAAACCCCTGAACCATGGACCGGGCGTCCGGCTCCGGAAGATGCTGGATGACAGATACATTGTCTTGTATAACCTGTTTGATCCGTTCCGGTGGACCCATCGGGTTGATGTTGGCACTCATGTCGATAATCTCATCCACATGGCACCCCAGTTCCCGTGCCAATTCTGTTTTGTTGCCGCCATGGCCGATAATCATGATACCTTCCTTATTTTATAACAGGGCGGCCCCGCAGGCGAGAAACAACCCTGCTTCCATCAGTTCGGTCATGGCCCCGAGCATATCCCCTGTGATGCAGTTCATTTTTTTCTTGTAAAACCATAAAATAACCAGACAGCCGATGAGAAACACCAGGTTCAAAATCAGGCCCTTATATCCCAGAAACAGGGAGAGGCACAAGGGTATGACACAAAAAATGAAATGTTTCGCTCCCAGCGGCGCTGCAAACAGGGCCAGACCGGTCCCTGCGTTTTTCCGGCCATAGGAAAGAAACCGGATGCCAAAAATCATGGCGGCCCGGGCATAGGCCGGCACCAGGAGTAGAACCAGCAGTGTATCACCCGGTGCGGCGCTGGATTTTACCGCATAGATACCTGCCAGTTTCACGGCCAGCACCCCCACGACGGTGACCAGCCCCATCATTCCGATTCGGCTGTCTTTCATGATTTCCAGGGCCCGATCTCTGGGCCGGTGGCTGAAAATGCCGTCCGCTGTATCGCCCAGCCCATCCATATGAAACGCCCCGGTAACAACCAGAAGACAGAGCAGATCCATCAATGCCACAACCGGCAGGGGCCAGAAACGGGACACGACCACATCCGTCAGCACCACCAGACTGCCCAGAATCAGCCCCACCACCGGAAAAAACCGGATCATGCCCATGGGTGAATACGCGGCATCCCGGCCGGCCGGCAGAATGGTCAAAAAGAGCAGACTGGCCCGCAAATCAGTGAAAAATCCCCTGGATGGAGAAGAAGATGTCATGACGCGCTGTTCATGGTGAAATTCGATTTCCGCCCGGTTTGATTTGCAGGGCCTGGCCCGCCACTGTGAGTACCACCCGGTCGGCCGTATCCGCCATGAACTGATTCACATGACCGGCCAGATCCCGGAACCGCCGGGCCAGGGCATTTTCCGGCACAATACCGTATCCCACTTCATTGGAGACCAGAAAAACCGGGCACTGAAGCCTTGAAAAAACCTGAGCGGTCTGCTTCAGACGATTTTCAATCGCCGGGTCGTCCATGTCGGCCCCCATCATATTCGAGATCCACAGGGTCAGGCAATCCACCAGAATCACATCGGCCGTATCTGCGTGAGCCAGCAGTTTTTCATGAATGTTCACCGGTTCTTCCACGGTTTCCCAGTCACATCCCCGTTCCGCCTGATGGGCCTGCACCCGCTGGGTCATTTCCCGGTCCCGGGGAACGGATGTGGCCAGAAAAAGTCTGCGCGGGCCGGGAACGGCATTGGCGGCATTCAGTGCATACCGGCTTTTACCGCTTCTGCAACCGCCGATAACCAGCGTGACAATCGGATTATTTTCCAAAATATCGGTTCTTTCTTTTGGTTTCAATTCACGTTGAAAACGATACAAGATACCGTATCCATGAATGAAGATGCAACCCTAAAATCCAGTAAATTTTTATGTTTACAATCCAAATGGTTTCATGTAAACAAAAGCAGTTCATTCATTACATGATGGTGTTAGGTGTAAAGGAGGCAGGTATGATCACCCGAAGTACTAGCAACGTACTGAACCTGAAACCCGTAACCCGCGGCATGTGTTCCGATTTTTACCAAAAAATCAACACGGAACTCAGCAGTCCGGAAGCCATCAGAGAATCGGTTTCCTCTTGGCAGGACAACGAAAAAAAGCTCAACGAACTGTGGTGGATTCTCAACTACTATTCGGACTCCCTCGACCCGGAGCGGGAACTCAGGGCCCATGTGGAACATCATCTGGATGCCCTTGCCCTGGAAAAAAACGCTACACTGGAACCACCTTCCGCCCCGGACTCATCCACGGCAACGGACCCGTCCTGAAAACGCCCCGGCCGTCATGATCCCTCTTTGCCGGGAAAACCTGATATGAAATCCATTGAAGAAATCTCTTTGCTGTATGAAATCAGCGAAGCGCTGAACCAGCACATGGACATGAAAAAATCGTTGTTCAAGGTGCTGACGGTCCTGTCCGAATCCATGAACCTGGTCCGGGGTATTATTTTTCTGACCAACCGTGAAAACGGGGAAATCCGCATTGAAATCGCCCACGGGATTTCTCAAGAGACTACCCGGAAAATCAAATACCTTCCCGGAGAAGGCATCATCGGCAAAGTGGTGGAGACCGGCAAACCGGCTGTGGTTCCCCGAATCAGCAAAGAACCGTTGTTTTTAGACAAAACCCATTCCCGGAACATGACACAGGGCCAGGAGTATTCTTTTATCTGTGTGCCCATAAAAAAAGAAACTCAGGTGGTGGGGGCCATCAGTGCGGACCGGCCTTTTGAGGGAAAACAATCGTTGCAGCAGGGCGAAAAAACCCTGTCCGTGGTGGCGGCCATGCTGGCCCACCATGTCATCAACATGGAAAGGGTCCGACTGGAAAAAGAAACCCTTAAAACAGAAAACCTTCGTCTCAAATCCGAACTGGAAAACCGGTACAGCTTTTCCAATATCATCGGCAATTCCAATAAAATGCGGGAAGTGCTCCAGATGATCGCCCAGGTCGCTTTTTCTTCGGCCACGGTGTTAATCCGCGGGGAAAGCGGCACCGGAAAAGAGCTGGTGGCCAATGCCATCCACTACAATTCAGAACGGCACCACAAACCGTTCATCAAAATCAACTGCGCCGCCATTCCGGAAAACCTCATCGAAAGTGAGCTGTTCGGCCATGAAAAAGGGGCGTTTACCGGAGCGTCCCGCCTGAAAAAAGGCAAATTTGAACTGGCGGACCAGGGCACGATTTTCCTGGATGAAATCGGCACCATGGCGCCGGGTGCCCAGGTCAAGCTGCTGCGGGTCCTCCAGGAAAAGGAATTTGAACGGGTGGGCGGATACAAACCCATCCAGACGGATGTCCGCATTGTGGCCGCCACCAACGCCAATCTCGAAGACATGGTCCAGCAGGGACGTTTCAGAGACGATCTGTATTTCCGGCTCAATGTATTTCCCATCTATATTCCCAGCCTGCGCATGCGAAAAACCGATATCATCCTGCTGGCCGACCATTTTCTGGAAAAATACCGGAAAACCCATGGCAAGGATATCAAGCGCATCACCACACCGGCCATAGACATGATGATGGAATACCACTGGCCCGGCAATGTCCGAGAGCTGGAAAACTGCATCGAGCGGGCTGTGATTCTTTGCAACGAAGGGGCGATTCACTCCTATCATCTGCCGGCCACGCTTCAGACCGGTACTGAATCCAAGACCCTGCCTTTGTCCCTGGAATCGGCGGTGGCCAGCCTGGAAAAAGAAATTCTCATGGATGCTTTGAAAAACACTCAGGGAAATATCAAACACGCGGCCCGGTTGATCCAGATCACAGTGCGGAAATTCTCATATAAAGCCGCCAGATATGGTATCAATTACAAGGATTTTCGTTGATTCGATATTCAGACCGGTCGGTCAGCTTGTTGAAAGAATCACCTTCCTGTACCATTTGGTGTAACAGGGCTTTGTCGTTTTCAAGCGGCAACCGGCCGGTCATCTCGGCCAGGGCCACCTGACGGCCGGCCGGATTGGTAAATTCGGCCCTGGCTTCCGCCCGGCCGTTCGCCGCCAGCCGGGTCAGCGTGATTTTGCACTGGATGGTCTCTCCGAAATACACCGGGCGCAGAAACCTGAAATTCATTCCTGTGGCCAGCCACCCCACCTGGCCTCCGAATTCGCAGATCATGCCTCCCACCAGAAGCCCGTGACAGATCAGGTCGTTGAATCCTTTGGACCGGGTCCAGCGCGAATCGTAATGTACCGGGTTGTAATCTCTGGTCAGATCTCCGAACGCTTCGGTTTCTTCCTGTGAAAACCGTCTGGAAAAACAGAAGGTGTCCCCTGGCTGCAATCCATTGACCATGCGTTCCCGAAGCGGATTTCCCATATCTGTCCCGTCTATGGTGTAACCATGGCCACTGCCCGGCCATCGGTCAATTTTTCGACATATTCCGTCATCCTGACCTCGAACCGGTACATTTCCTCCACAGGAACCGGTTCGACGCGGGTCACGGGTATGTCCAGAGGATTGATGTACCGGCCGTTCTTCGCCACCCGGAAATCCAGATGATATCCCGTGGCCAGGCCGGTTTTTCCCACAAACCCGATCACATCTCCCTGGGAAACAGAACCGCCTTTTTTCAGGCCTTTGGCATAGCCGTTCAAATGATAATAGCTGGTTTCATACGCATTGACATGCCCAATGATCATATACCTGCCCATGCTTTTGTTGTAGGCCATCTCCTTGATGATACCATCCGCGACGGTTTTGACGGGCGTGTTTTTCGGGGCCGCATAATCGATTCCCGGATGAGGACGGGTTTCTTTCAAAATGGGATGAAGCCGTTTTTGGGTAAACCGCGAGCTGATCCTGGAATAATTCAACGGCGATTTCAAAAATGACTTTTGAAGGGAGTTTCCTTTTTCATCGTAAAACCCGGCTTGTCCCTGTGTATCCGTGTATCGAAATGCCTGATACGTTCTGCTGTTATTGACGAACACGGCTGCCAGGATTTGCCCGTATCCCTTGTGTTTGCCATATCTGAATCGCTTTTCCACCAGCACCTGACACCGGTCTCCGGGCTGAATGTCTTTAGCAAAATTGATATCCCAGGCAAAAATATCGGCGAGATTCCAGGCCAGAGACGGGCAATATCCCGCTTTTCTCAACGCACTGCTGATATTGGATTCGATCTCCAGTTCGATGACTTCTTCTTCTATGTCATACTGGATCGGTGTTTTCAAAATCTCGAATCGATCCCCGGTTTTTCGTATCACCAGTCGGGACTGATCGTTGATCTCGTATTCAAAGTCTGAAAATTCATTCTGATACAGTGATATATGAAACGGCCGGCCGGATTTGAACCGGGTAAAAGGAAATATGGCTTTGCTCTGTTTTTCAAGACGGTAAATGGTGTTCAAAGGAAGATACGGCCCTAAAACGGCTGAGGCGGTATCCCCGGTTTTGAAAACACCGGACATCACTTTTTTTTCCAACGGATATATCTGATTTATTTCATTGGGATCGATGATACCATTTGGTACTTTCTGAGTCCGTGACACCGCGCTTGTTGTTGAAAACAACCCGATCAGACCGCAGAACCCGAACACAAGGCCCACAAACATCCATTGTTTCATGTCAAGATCCGTCCACCGCCCGGTTTCATCTGTATGTTTCAAAATCAGCTGTCCTGTATGTGTTATGTGTTATCGTTGTTTTATTGTTTTTTTGGCGTAACCTAACCAAAATACTGTAAACAGTAAAGCGATTTCATTCTACCTGCCCTGTTTTTTTATGGCCTTTGTCAAATCCCGGGCCGTGTCAGCGGCATCTCCGGTCAAAACAATGGTTTTGGGATCGTCATACAGGGTATTGTCCACACCGGAGTACCCGGGGTTTGTATCAAAATTGCACACCACAATGGTTTTTGCCTCATGGGCGTTGAGGATCGGCATGCCCGAGATGGGGGTGTCTTCCACATGGATGGCCGCCGGATTCACCACATCACAGGCCCCGAACACCAGAGCCACATCGGTTTGTGAAAATTCCGGGTTTATTTCATCCATCTCCTTGAGCTTGTCATACTCCACTTCCGCCTCGGCCAGCAGCACATTCATGTGTCCGGGCATGCGCCCGGCCACCGGATGAATGGCAAACGACACCTCTTTTCCCGATGATTCCAGCAGGTCGGCCAGTTCTTTCACCGGAACCTGGGCCTGGGCCCGGGCCATGCCGTAGCCGGGAATGATGATGATTTTCCGGGCGGACATCAGCCGGTCAAGCGCAGCATCGATCGGGGGTGTTTCCGGCCCGCTCCCATCCCCTGATTGTTTCGGACCCGTTGACGGGGTCTCGGTCAATTCCCCGAGCAGCTGTTCCATGGTCTGTCTGGCATTTCCCAGAAGCATCAGGGTGCTGGAATTGTGATACAGGGCATTGTCCACCCCGGAATACCCGGGCTGGTCATCCAGATTGCAGCAGATCACCTGTTTGGCCTCATGGGCGTTGAGGATCGGCATGCCCGAGATGGGGGAACCGTCGGTTTCCATGGCTGCCGGATTCACCACGTCACAGGCACCGATCACCAGGCATAGATCCGTCTGTGAAAATGACGGGTTCACCTCATCCATTTCCACAAGCTTGTCATACTCCACCCCCGCCTCGGCCAGCAGCACGTTCATGTGCCCCGGCATGCGCCCGGCCACCGGATGAATGGCAAATGACACCTCTTTTCCCAATGATTCCAGCAGGTCGGCCAGCTCTTTCACCTGGAACTGGGCCTGGGCCACTGCCATGCCATATCCCGGCACCACAATGATGGTTTTTGCGTTTTGAATCTTCTCCGCCGCGGTTTTCAATGGATCCGATCCGGACGGCCCTGTTTCATTTTTTTTGGATTCAACTCTCGTTTCATCGATGATTTGTTCCGGTTCAGACCCTTGCAGATCGGCTGGAAACAACCTTTTTTCAGCCTTTTCGTCCCTGTTTTCATCCAGGGGTGAAACCGGTTTGTCCGGCGCCTTTTCCGGTACGAATACATGATACAAACTTCGGTTCATGGCCCGGCACATCATATGGGTGAGAATGGATCCGGAAGCGGCCACCGTGGCGCCGCAGGCGATCAGCAGCTGATTTTCGATGATCATGCCGCACAAGGCTGCCGCCAGACCGGTGGTGGCGTTCAAAAAAGAGATGAGCACCGGCATGTCCGCCCCGCCCACACGGATGGAAAACAAGATGCCGAACAGGATGGACAGGGCAAATATGATCAGATAGACGATCAGGGCCGCATTCACCGGCAGAAAAAAAGCAACGATCATCAGCACGATCACGATCCCCAGATTGGCCTTTACCAGCCGGGTATGATTCGCCAGGATCGTGGGGATCTGCCCCAGCAGACCGGCGAGTTTCCCGGCCGCCACCATACTGCCTGAAAACGTCAATGACCCCACGGCAAGGTTCAGAAGCCCCGATATTTCATTCAAGGTCCCCATCTGGCCCGCTCCCCGCATCAATTCCACAAAGGAAAGAAAAAACGCGGCAATACCGCCGGCACCGTTCTGAAACGCCACCATGGCGGGAATCTGAATCATGGTGATTTTCCGGGCCACCCAGACTCCGGCAATGCCGCCCACCAGAAGACAGGCCAGCACCACAGACGGGTGCATGATGCCGTTTCTGTAAATCACCAGACCCATGGCACACGCCAGGGCCGCAGCAGCGGCCAGGTTCCCGTATTTTGCCTCCGACGGCCGCCGAAACAGCCATATCCCGACAATCAGAACACCGATCAGACAAAAATCCAGCGCCATATTCATGGGTTATCCCTTTCCTGCTTTTTTTTGAACATGCGCAGCATCCGGTCGGTGATGGTGAATCCGCCCACCAGGTTGAACGTGACCATGATCAACGCCACGGAACCGATGAGTTGTTCAACCGGGGAGGATGGGACGGAAAATAGAATCAGCACCCCCAGAATGGTGACGGCGGATATGGCATTGGTCATGGACATCAGCGGGGTATGCAGAAGGGTGGGAACCCGTGAAATCAGAAAATACCCCACCACGAATGAAAAAACAAATACCCCGACCATCAAAAAAAGATTGCTCATTGGTTGGCTCCCGATGGAAAATGAATGATGATTACTCCGACAGACCCATGGCTTTCCGCGTCCCCTGATGAAGCAGCTCTCCCTGATGGGTCACCAGGGACTCTTTGATGATCTCATCGGTCATGTCGAATTCCGGGGTCTTGTTTTTGAACAGATTTTCCACGAAATAGTACAGGTTGTTGGCATACAGCCATGAGGCATGTACCGGCAGAGACCCGGGAATGTTCTTGATGCCGCAGATGTAGACACCCTCGTACATCCGCTCTTTGCCCGGATCGGTCAATTCACAGTTTCCGCCCTGGTCGATGGATACATCCACGATCACGGATCCGGGCTTCATGGTTTCCACCATTTGCCGGGTGATCAGGGTCTGGGCCACCTCGCCGGGCACCAGTGCGCTCAGAACAATGATATCGGCGTCCGCCACCAGAGGCCCCAGTGCCTGATGTTCTTTTTCCAGCCATTCCTGAGGCAGGGCTTTTGCATATCCCCCTTTTCCGATGACCAGTTCCGGCGGGGCTTCGAATCCCACCACCTTGACACCCAGGCTTTTTGCTTCATTTCGGGCATCCGGCCGGATATCCATGGCCTTGACCACCCCGCCCAGCCGTTTGCCGGTGGCAATGGCCTGAAGCCCCACCACACCGGTGCCCACCACCAGAATATTGGCCGGCTTGATCATGCCGATGGAGGTGCCGATCATGGGAATGAATTTGGGGAAATGGCCGGCTGCAATGATAATGGCCTTATACCCGGTGATGGCACTCATGGATGTCAACGGATCCATGCGCTGGGCCCGGGATATCCGTGGAATCCCGTCCATGGTGAACGCCGTGATATGCCGTTGCTGCAGTTTTTTCACCCCCTCGTGATTGGATGGCGTGGCAGGATGAAGAAACGTGATCAGAATGGTATTTTTTTTCACCATATCGATCTCATGGATGTTGAACTGTTCATTGAACAGCGGTTCTTTCACCTTGAGAACGATATCGGATTTGTCATACAGTTCGACCGCATCCGCAGCAATGGCAGCACCGGCATTCCGGTACTGGTCATCGGGCACAAATACCCCGGCACCCGCGCTGGATTCCACCATCACCTCGAACCCGAGTTTGACAAACTTTTCAACTGTTTCCGGTAACGCAGCCACCCGGTCTTCATGGTACATGATCTCTCTGGGGATTCCGATTAACATGATAAGGCTCCTTTTCAATTATCATCTGCATATCATCAAACAGATCAAAGGACCCGGCATATATATCGCATACGGGCCGGATCTTCGTTGAGATCCGGCCCGTTATGTCAGGTTATTTATCCTCTGATTTTCCGACGTCCGCCATCATTTTCAGCATGTGGTACCGGTCCATCACCTCCTGCTCGATCTTTTTGCGCAGTCGCCTGGATTCCTCGGGAAAGCTTTTTTCCAGGGCGGCAAACCGCACCTCACCGCTCAAAAATTCCTGAAGACTGCCGTCCGGTTCTTTCGAATCCAGAAGAAAGGGATTCTTGCCTTCCTGGATCAATTCCGGATTATACCGGTACAACGGCCAGTATCCGCTATCCACAGCCAGCTTGCCTTCTTCCTGGGATTTTCCCATGCCTTTGCGGATACCCTGATTGATACACGGGGCATAGCAGATGATCAACGAAGGACCCGGATAGTTTTCCGCTTCCACCAGGGCCTTCATGGTCTGGTTCTTGTTGGCGCCCATGGAAATGGATGCCACGTAAATATATCCATAGCTCATCATCATGCGGCCCATATCTTTTTTACCGATTTTTTTACCGGATGCCGCATATTTGGC
>JAABUD010000120.1 GCA_011389555.1 Desulfotignum sp.
CCTGTTTCATTTTTGAAGCCAATGTGTTGCGACGGCTCTGGGTGGCCAGCATCATGCCGTACCCGTATTCCGCCGCATCTTCGAACAGCGAACTGGCCCAGGCCGGACCATGCCCGTCCGCATTGGTGCAGTAGGGGGTGGACGGGGCCGATCCCCCCCAGATGGAGGAACAACCCGTGGCATTGGCAATGGTCATTCTCTCGCCGAACAGCTGGGTGATCACCTTGACATACGGGGTTTCTCCGCATCCGGCACACGCACCGGAGAACTCCAGCAACGGTTGATGCAGCTGGCTGCCCTTGACGGTTTCTCTTTTGAGGATATCGGTCTTGAAAGAGATACCTGTTGAAAATTCATGGTTGACTTTCTGTTCCTGCTCCTGAGTGGACAAGTGTTTCATCACCAGGGCCTTGGTTTTGGATGGACAGATATCGGCGCAGTTGCCGCACCCCTGGCAGTCCAGGGGATTGACCTGGATTCTGAACTGAAAATTCTCCATGCCCTTGCCTTTGCCGTCTATTGTGACAAACGATTCCGGTGCCCCGGCCAGTTCATCCGTTGTAGCCACAATGGGAATGATGGCGGCGTGGGGACAGACAAACGCACACTGGTTGCACTGGATGCAGTTTTCCGGTATCCATTCCGGCACGTTGATGGCGACCCCTCTTTTTTCATATTTGGAGGTTCCCTGCTCAAATACGCCGTCCACGGTAAATGCGGACACCGGCAGGTCGTCCCCGCCCTGGGCATTGATTTTGCGCATCACGTTTTCCACGAACGGGGTGGCCGGATCGGCATGCGTTTCTTCTCTGACCGCATCTTTCCAGGATTCGGGCACCTCCACTTTCACCAGGTTGTCCAGGGTCTTGTCCACGGCTTCGATGTTCATATTCACCACGGCATCCCCTTTTTTGCCGAACATCACTTTGATATCGTCCTTGAGGAGCTGGATGGCCTGTTCCACGGGCAGCACGTTGGACAGTTTGAAAAAACAGGTCTGCATGATCATGTTGATGCGGTTGCCCAGGCCGATCTTTTCGGCAATGGCCACGGCATCGATGTTGTAGAAATTGAGTTTTTTGTCGAATATGGTTTTGCGCACATCTCCGGGGATCTGTTTTTCCATGTCCTCGATGGACCACTGGGAGTTGAGCAGAAAGGTGCCGCCTTGTTTGATGCCCTTGAGCACATCATAGATCTGCACATAATTGGATTTGTGACAGGCCACGACATCCGGATTTTCGATCAGGTAGGTGGATTTGATCTTCACATCTCCGAACCGCAGGTGAGACACGGTCAGGCCCCCGGATTTCTTGGAATCATAGGCAAAATATCCCTGGGCATACTTGTCGGTGTTGTCCCCGATGATCTTGATGGCAGACTGGTTGGCCCCCACGGTTCCGTCGGACCCCAGCCCCCAGAACTTGGCGGATATGGTGCCTTCCGGAGCCGGGTCAAACCCTTTTGTCACCTCCAGGGAGGTATGGGTGACATCATCGTCAATACCCACGGTGAAATGGTTTTTCGGAGAGATGGCGTTCATGTTGTCATACACCGCCTTGATCATGGAAGGATTGAACTCCTTGGAGGACAACCCATACCTTCCACCGATAATTTTGGGACCTTCTCCGTATTCCATGAACGCGGTGCATACATCTGTATACAGGGGTTCGCCGATGGCGCCGGGTTCCTTGGTTCTGTCCAGCACCGTGATGGTTTCCACGGTGGCGGGAACGGTCTGTAAAAATGCCTGGGTGTCAAACGGCCGGTACAGCCTGACTTTGACCAGGCCCAGCCGGTATCCCTGAGCGTTGAGGCAGTCAATGGATTCCTCGATGGCTTCACAGCCCGATCCCATGGCCACGATGATATGATCCGCCTGGGGATCTCCTGCATAGTCAAACAGATTGTACCGCCGGCCGGTCAAATCCCCCACCTTTTTCATGCAGGCTTTGACGATGGCGGGTACCTTGAGATAATATTCGTTGGCTGCTTCCCGGCCCTGGAAATAGATGTCCGGGTTCTGGGCCGTTCCCCGTGTATCCGGATGTTCCGGATTCACGGCCCGGGCTTTGAACGCCTTGTACGCATCGAAATTGAACAGGGATGCCATATCTTCGTATTCGATCATCTCGATTTTCTGGATTTCGTGGGAGGTCCGGAACCCGTCATAAAAATGCATGAACGGCACTCTGGATTCCACCGTCGCCAGGTGAGCCACCAGGGCCATATCCTGGGCTTCCTGAACCGATGAGGAAGCCAGCATGGCAAACCCGGTCTGCCGGGCCGCCATCACATCCTGGTGATCCCCGAAAATAGACAGGGCATGGGCGGACACGGACCGCGCCGTCACATGAAACACGGAAGGCAGCAGTTCGCCCGATATTTTGTACATATTGGGAATTTTGAGCAGCAGTCCCTGGGAGGCGGTGAACGTGGTGGTCATTGCTCCGGCAGCCAGGGATCCATGGACAGCACCGGCAGCACCTGCTTCAGACTGCATCTGCTTGACATCCAGCACCTGGCCGAAAATGTTTTTTCGTCCCTTGGATGCCCAGCCGTCTGCAATTTCTCCCAAAGGGCTGGATGGGGTAATCGGGTATATGGCAGCCACTTCACTCATGGCGTAGGCCACATGGGTTGCGGCGGTATTTCCGTCAATGGTCTGCATTCTTTTTTTCATGTTTTTTCACCTCTTGTGGTTTGATGCGAACAAATAAAAATTCCGATATAACCTGTT
The DNA here is from genome assembly GCA_011389555.1 of Desulfotignum sp. Taxonomy (GTDB): domain Bacteria; phylum Desulfobacterota; class Desulfobacteria; order Desulfobacterales; family Desulfobacteraceae; genus Desulfotignum. The sequence continues at coordinate 2,741 of JAABUD010000120.1, forward strand.
AGTCTTACAATAAATAATTGAAATTGTAAATGCCGTACCATCTATGGCCTGTCCTTTTTCAAAGAAATATGATATGATTCATAAATTGAATTTTTAAATAATTTTTAATAAAAAAAACAAGTTACAAAATTAATTTACCAGGGAGACTACATGGGATTTTTATCTGCCACCCAATCCATGAGCCGGTATCATATTTTAGATGCATTTGACACCGAACCCATGGAACAGGTTCGCAACGGGCTGATTCAACACGCCATTCCGAAACAGGAAAATGAATATGAAGAGATCTCCGCCGGATGGACCCCTTTTGAAAGCCCGTATCTGCCGGATTTTGAACAATTTTCCTTTGTGTTTGGCAGCTATTTTCTGTTTTCGCTGCGCATTGACAAAAAATCGATTCCGGCCAAACTGGTGCACAAACAGATGGCCATTGAAATCGAGAAAAAAAAAGCGGAAACCGGCCGGGATTTCATCTCCAAAAATGAAACATCAGACATCAAGGAAACGGTCATGGATGTGCTGATGCACAAAATGCCGTTTATTCCCAATGTATACGATGTGCTGTGGGACTATGACGCAAATACCCTGTTTTTGCTCACCACCCAGAAGGCGGCCAACGAATTTTTTGAAACCCTTTTTTTCAAATCATTCAACCTGAAACCGGTCCGGTTGTTTCCCTATACCCTGGTGGAAACCAAATCGTCTTTTTCTTCGACACAAATAGACCGCACCCTGACTTTGACCCCATTACACTTTTCGAGGTGACCCATGCTGGATATCGCCACTGCGTACAATAAATACTCATTTTTGGGCAATGAATTTCTCACCTGGCTGTGGTTCATGATCGAAACCGGCCAGGACATCACCCGGGCCATTGAATCCAAAGATCCGGTATCCCTTGACATCGGCAATTCCCTGGTGCTGGAAAACAGCCTGGGAGACAATGTCCGGGAAAAGATCACCATCAAAGGGGACCAGGCCGGGTTGGAGGAAGGCACCACAGCGTTGAAAAAAGGGGCCAAAGTCACGGAAATGAACCTGATGTGTAAACTGGGCCCGGAAGAGGAATACCAGTTCACCCTCAAAGGAGACAGTTTCAACATCACCGGATTGAAAACGCCGGCTGCGCCCGGAGACGGTTCTGACGATGAAATCGAAGGAAGAATCATTGAAAAAGCCCTGCTGCTTTTCAGGATCACACAGGTTATTGACACCCTGTTTTTCACCTTCCTGGCACAGCGCATCGATGATGACTGGAAAAACAAGGGGTTTGATCCGATGCGCACCTGGATATACAATGAGTAAAAAATTGATGAAAACGTGTTCAAAACTTCGATGGTTTTGAACACGGTCGGATTATCTGTTCAAAACCATCGAGGTTTTGATGGATTTTCAACACGGTTTTCAACAGTGAGTGTAAAATGATTGTAATTTATTTCAAATAATTACGCATTTTTGAACATATGAACACCCCTTATTGTTGTTATTGTTTTATATTTATAATCTATAAATAAGCAGGTTTCATATTTATCATTTGATAAAAGACCTGTTTTGATATAAATATTTCAGGAACACTCCCTTAATGAATAAAGAAAGAATAAAAAAAGGAACCTGAATGAGATTTTCATTTAACAAAAAAGAAGTGTTGGAAATTCTTTCTAAAATCCAGGGCATCACCGGTAGAAAAACCAATTTGACCATCACGTCGGATGTAATGGTCAAAGCCATGGAAGATCAGATCATTCTCACGGCCAATGACCTGGAAACCGTGTTTATCGGTACGTATGATGCGGATGTGGAAAAAGAAGGAATCATTTCCATCAGTGCCAAAAAATTCTTTGAAATCGTCAGAGAATATCCGGACAACACCATTCCGGTCAATGAAGTGGAAAACCGATGGGTGGAAATCGGAAAAGGGGACAGTATGTTTCATATTGTGTCCTCGGATCATGAAAATTTTCCGGAAACCCCGGTCATTGAAAACGTGAATTTTATTGAAATCAATGCCAGGGATTTGAGAAAAATGCTGGAATCCGCTTCCGTGATCACCTATTTATCCGAAGAAAAACGCACATATGTGTTGGGGGCGCTGATTGAAAAAAAGGTGAAAAACGACATTCCTTTCCTGAGAATGGTATCCACCGACTCTCGACGTCTGAACTGTTATGATGCCAGGTATACAGGAGAGCTGGAACTGCCGGACGAGCCGGTGATCATTCCCAAAAAAGGGTTGTCTGAACTGCATAAATTCATAGACAACACGTCAGAAACCATTCGAGTCGGTATCAAAGCCAATCATTTTGTTTTTCAGCGCGCCAATGAATCCATTATGATCAAACTGCTCAGCGGGGAATATCCCAACTACCCGCCCATTATCCAGACCGATGCCATGACCGCCATGGAAGTGGATCGGACCCTGTTTTATACGCTCATGAAACGGGTTTCCATTCTCACTTCCGATGATTACAAAAGTGTGATTCTGCATTTCAAAGAGAACGAACTCACGGTGACCATCACCAATCCGGATATCGGGGAATCCAAGGAACGCATGATGATCGGGTATTCAGGAGAAGAAATAAAGAGCGCGTTCAATCCCAGATATTTCATGGATGCCCTGAACCTGTTCGAACAGGCCACGGTGGTGGTCCATATCAAGGAGGCGAAAACACCCTGCATCATCAAGGCCATCGGTGATGACAACCTAATCTGTGCCATCATGGCAATGCATATTTCATGAAAGAAAACAACGTGATAAAAGAATACAACGCAGAAAGCATCAAAATTCTGGAAGGTCTGGAAGCGGTCCGGAAACGGCCCTCCATGTATATCGGCAATGTGGACATGGAAGGTCTCCACCACCTGGTGTACGAGGTGGTGGACAACAGTATCGACGAGGCCATGGCCGGCCATTGTGACACCATCAATGTGACCATTCATCCGGACAACAGTGTGAGCGTGGAGGACAACGGCCGGGGGATTCCCGTGGAAATGCATGAAACAGAGCATATTCCGGCCTGTGAAGTGGTCATGACCAAACTGCATGCCGGCGGCAAGTTTGACAAGGATTCCTACAAGGTGTCCGGCGGTCTTCACGGCGTGGGTATTTCCGTGGTCAACGCCCTGTCCAGCCATCTGGAAATGAATGTATACAAAAAGGGAAAGATATACCACCAGATCTATTCCCGGGGCCACAAGGTCACGGAACTGGTCATCAAGGGCGATACCGTGAAAAAAGGGACAAAAATCCGTTTCACGCCCGATTTCTCGGTCATGAACGAAAATGAATTCGATTATGAAATTCTTTCCCGCCGCATGCGGGAGCTGGCCTTTCTGAACAAGGGCGTGCGGATCATCATCGAGGACGAGCGGTCCGCTGAAAAGGATGATTTTTTCTATGAAGGCGGATTGGTATCGTTTGTGGAATATCTGAACCGCTCCTGTACGCCGCTGCATGATCCCATCCACATCGAGGGGGACAAGAAAGACGTGCAGGTGGAAGTGGCCATCCAGTACAATGACACATTCAAGGAAAAACTGTATTCCTATGCCAACAACATCCGCACCATCGAGGGCGGGTTCCATGTATCCGGATTCAAGGCAGCCCTGACCCGCACGATGAACGCCTATATCACCGGGTCCAAAAATCTGCCCAAGAACATGCAGAACATCAAGCTGTCCGGCGATGATATGAGAGAAGGCCTGGCTGTGATCATTTCTGTGAAGATCATGGAACCGCAGTTCGAAGGACAGACCAAGACCAAGCTGGGAAACAATGAAGTCAAGGGGATTGTGGAATCCCTGCTCAACGAGAAGCTGGCCTGGTTTCTGGAAGAAAATCCCACCGTGGCCAGGCAGATCATCTCCAAGGCCGTGGATGCGGCCAGGGCCAGGGATGCAGCCAAACGGGCCCGGGAGCTGGCAAGAAAAAAAGGGACGCTCATGGATTCCACCCTGCCCGGCAAGCTGGCGGAATGCCAGTTCGCGGATCCCGCGGAAAGGGAACTGTTCCTGGTGGAGGGTGATTCCGCCGGCGGGTCGGCCAAACAGGGAAGAGACCGAAGGTTCCAGGCCATCCTGCCCTTGAAGGGTAAAATTCTCAATGTGGAAAAAGCCCGGTTTGACAAGATTCTGAGAAGTGACGAGATCAAGAACATCATCACGGTTTTAGGCACGGGCGCCGGCAGGGAAGAGTATGATGTGGAAAAGATCCGGTATCACAAGGTGGTGATCATGACCGACGCGGATGTGGACGGATCCCATATCCGGACGCTTCTGCTCACCTTTTTCTACCGCCAGATGCCTGAAATGATCGCCAGAGGATATCTGTACATTGCTCAGCCGCCCCTGTTCCGGGTGGGATCGAGAAAGAGCGGTCTGTACCTGAAAAACGAGGAGGAATATTCCCAGTATCTGATCCAGCGCATCGCCTCGCAAAAAAACCTGTATATCGACAACCAGGCGGACCCCATTTCCGAGGAAAAATTCCAGCAGTTCATGCAGAATATGACCTGGTATTTCAATGCGGTGTCGTTGCTTCGAAAGCGTGATTTTGATACCAATATGCTGCTCAATGTGATTTATCACGGAGTCAGGGACAAGTTTTTTCTGGAAAAGCGAAGCAATTTCGAGGCATTGTCCCGGGATTTGAAAAATTCCGGGTACCAGCCCCGGGACATTGAATACGACCCGGAGCGAAAAATTTATGAAATGGATATCTATGACAAAGACGGCAGACAGTTTCTGCTGCGGGTAGGCCGGGAAATTCTGGCCACCAGCGATTACAAGCAGATGCTCAAAAGCTATGAAAAAATTGACGAGTTCAACCAACCGCCGTTCTGTATCATGTCCAAACAGGAAGATGCCAAAATCAGAAACGAGTTTGCCACCATCGATGCGCTATATACCTTTCTGATGGCGGAAGCCAAAAAAGGAATCACTGTTCAGCGGTACAAAGGTCTGGGAGAGATGAACGCGGAACAGCTGTGGGACACCACCATGAATCCGGAAAAAAGAATGATGCTTCAGGTGGACATCGAGGATGCGGAAAAAGCGGACGAGATTTTCACCCTGCTCATGGGAGAAGAGGTGGAACCCCGCCGCAATTTCATTCAAAAGCACGCCCTGGAGGTGACGTCCCTGGATTATTAGAGGGAGTCCATGGCTTTTTTCATCTGGCGCACGGCCTGGCGCAACCGCTCTTCGTTTTCCACCAGGGCCAGGCGCAGATAGCCCTCGCCTTCTTCACTGAACCCGGTGCCGGGGGCCACTGCCACATTGGCCCGGTTCATCATTTCAACGGCAAACTGCAAGGCCCCCATCTGGTCGAACGGGGCCGGGATTTTGGCCCATACAAACATGCCCGCCTTGGGAGGTGTGATATCCCACCCCAGGCGGGACAGTCCGGAACACAGCACATCTCTCCGGGTTTCATAGGTTTTGGCCAGCACCGGCATGGTCTCGTCACAATCTCTCAATGCAATGATGCCTGCCACCTGGATGGCGGAAAAAATTCCATAGTCGAAATATCCCTTGATCTGTCCCAGGGCTTTGACGATCTGTTCGTTGCCCACGCAGTAGCCGATGCGCCAGCCCGCCATGTTGTAGGATTTGGAAAACGACCCGAATTCCACGCCCACATCCTTGGCCCCGGGGGCTTCCAGAAAACTGGGGGCCCGGTACCCGTCAAAGGTGATCTTGGAATAGGCAAAGTCATTGATCACCATGAATTTGAACCGCTTGGCCAGGGCCACGATCTCTTCAAAAAACGCGACATCTGTCACCACGCCCGTGGGGTTGTGAGGGTAGTTGAGCATCAGCACTTTCGGGGCCGGATAGCAGGATTCGCAAATTTTGATGATCCGGTCTAAAAAACCCTGCTCCGGTGCAATGGGGATTCTCATGACATTGGCACCGGCAATGACCGCGGCATAGATGTGGATGGGAAACGCCGGCCCCGGCACCAGCACCGAATCCCCGGGCCCCATGATGGCCAGACACAGGTGGGAGATCCCTTCTTTGGAGCCGATGGTGAAATAGGTTTCTTTTTCCGCATCCAGGTCAATGCTGTAATGACGCTGATAGTACTTGGCAATCTCTTTTTTCAGATGCGGCATGCCCGAGCTTTCCGGATACCGGTGGGACTTGGGATCCTTGGCCACCTCCACCAGTTTTTCAATCACCGCATCCGGGGTGGGGTCCATGGGATTGCCCATGCCAAGATCGATGACGTCATCCCCTTTCCGTCGTTTTTCCATTTTCATTTTGTTGATCATGCCGAACAGATAGGGGGGCAACTGTTCCATGCGGCTGGCAAAACGAATGATATTTTCTTCCACGATCATGACTCCTTGTAAAAACGATAAAAATAAACGGATGAAAAATAAAACATGAACTATATCAGATTCATATTTTAAAAAGAAAGAAAAAAATTCATGTTTTATCATTGGACATTGATTCCAAAATACCATAATAATCAAGGCAGGGAAATGATGAAAGGAGACCATACATGACAAGAAAAGTGTGTATCGCCGGAGCCACCGGGTGGGCCTGCGCCGCGTTGACAAAAGCCGTTCATGCACAGACCGACATGCAGGTGGCAGGGGCGGTTTCCAGGACCCGCAAAGGAGAGAAGCTGACCATCCGGCACGATGCCGGCACCAGTGCCCAGCCCTATGTGGACGGGGCTCTTCTGGCCATCCGCAAGGTGGACACCTTCATCGGCCTGCGCCGGGGTATGGATCATGTGATGGATCTGGATTGATAGTAAAAATCGAAAAGTTCATTGTGCGTTCAGATCAGATTGTGCATGCCGGGAAAAGTGATTTTTTAAAAGATAATATGTCAAAACGGAGTAATGAAGAGTCTTTGTTAAATGCCATTCTCAAAACAAAGGGTGGTGGCAGCAATGGATGATAACCTGATCCAAAAAATCAATGAGATTCTGAAAACAAGAAAAAAATGCACTGTCAACATCATCAATGACAAGCTGACACTGACAGTGTTTTCAATGCTCCGGAAGAATTTGAAACACGTCAGTAAAATCAATTTTATTATACGAGACCCGCGCACACTCCCCGCTCAAGGAGAGGTCACCCGGGAATTTGAACTGTCTGTCAATGACACCCTGTTCAATGCCTATGACATCATGGAGAAAAACAAGCTTCGTCATTTTGAACAGGCCCGCACCATGTTTGATTTCATTGAAAAACATGTATCCATTAAACGTACCACAACTGCCTGCCGCATCAAAGGCAATGTATTGCTGATTGATGATGTATTCATGATCCAGGGGACATCTTCTCTGGAATATTCTCCCAGGGTCAGCAAATCTGGTGTCAGCCAGATTGATTTTGATGCGGTAATTCATCAGAACATGGACCGGGACCAGATCGCTTATGCCGGGAAAACCTTTGATCGAATATGGAATCAGCCGGGTCTGACAGTGGATTATAAACAGGAAATTCTGTCCAGCCTGGAAGCTGTTTATAAAGAACATGCCCCGGAATTTCTGTATTATTTCACCCTGCATGAGCTGTTCGGCCATCACCTGGATTACGGGGTGGAGCGGTTTGAAAAAGACCATCTTCATTTTAAAAAAACCAATATCTGGAACATGCTCTATGATTTTCAAAAAGACTGTGTGCTGTCCGCTATCCAGAAAATCAACAAATACAACGGGTGTATCATAGCCGACAGTGTAGGGCTGGGCAAAACCTTTGAAGCCCTGGCCGTGATCAAATATTTCGAACTGCGGCAGGACAATGTTCTGGTGCTGACCCCGGCCAAACTCTACGATAACTGGAATTCTTTCAAAGGAGCTTATAAGGACAGCATTCTGGATGAAACCTTTTATTACAAAATCATGTTTCACACCGACCTGTCCCGGTACAAAGGAGAATCCCGCAGCGGATGGGACCTGTCCCGG
>JAABUD010000121.1 GCA_011389555.1 Desulfotignum sp.
ACCTGTCCCGGTTTGACTGGGGAAAGTTCGATTTGGTGGTCATTGACGAGTCTCATAACTTCAGGAACCGCACGGAAAAGGAGATCGGCCAGACCCGTTACCAGCGGCTGCTCAACGAGGTGATCAAACAGAACCGAAACACCAAGGTCCTTCTGCTGTCAGCCACACCAGTGAACAATTCCCTCAATGACCTGCGCAACCAGATCAGCATTATCACGGCGGACAAAGATGATGCATTTGAAGCGTCAGGCAT
>JAABUD010000225.1 GCA_011389555.1 Desulfotignum sp.
TTGCCGATCATGAACAAAAGAGAGGAGATCACCAGAATGCCCATGACCACGGGATAGTCCCGGTCCACAACGGATTCGTATCCCAAAAGTCCCATGCCGTCGATATTGAACACCTTTTCAATGAGAAACGATCCCATGAGCAGAATGGAGATATTGTTGCCGAAACTGGTGGCAATGGGGATCAGGCTGTTGCGCATGGCATGGCGAAACACCGCGTTTTTGAAGGACAGGCCCTTGGCAATGGCCGTTCGCACGTAATCAGAGGCCAGGTTGTCCATGAGCGTGTTTTTCATCAACAGGGTCATGACCGTGAACGATCCGATCACATAGGCGAACAGCGGCAGGACCGTGTGGCTGGCCAGATCCAGGATTCGGTCGAACATTCCCATCTGGTCAAACCGGTCGGACACCAGACCGCCCAGGGGGAACAGGTCCCAGTGGGAAGCAAACAGCACCAGCATCAGCACACCGGCCACCCATCCGGGGATGGCGTAACCGGCAAAAATCACCACAGACGACACCGTGTCAAACCCGGATTTGTGGTGAACTGCTTTGGCCAGGCCCAGGGGGATGCACACCCCGTAGATCAGAACCAGGCTCAAGCCGCCGAAATACAGAGACACCGGCATGCGTTCCCGGATCATTTCCCACACCGGGTCATGGTACCGGGTGGAGCGTCCCAGATCTCCCTGGAGCACCTTGCCCAGCCAGGACAGATAGCTTTGCAAAATGGGTTTGTCAAATCCGTAATAGGCTTCGAGCTTTTTAATCTGTTCCCGGGACAGGGGCTGACCTTCGCCCGGCCCGGCCCGGGTGTTGCTGCTGTCCTGAGCGCCCATCTGCATGGCACGGGTTTCAGCAATGATCCGTTCGATGGGGCCGCCGGGCACAAACCGGGTGATGGTGAACACCATGATGGTGATCCCGATAAACGTGGGGATCACCAGCAGCAGCCGCCGAATGAAATACGCGGTCATGACAGGGGCAACCGTGTCAAATCAGGCGGTTTCCAGGGCGTGGTACACGGTTTCCAGAGCCTGATCCAGAAACCGGGGCCGGGTACCGCCGGCCTGGGCCATGTCCGGTCGTCCGCCGCCGCCGCCGCCTACGACCTGAGCCGCCTGTTTCACAATATCCCCGGCTTTGTATTGTTTCATCAGATCCTGGGACACGGTGGCAATCAGCAATGCCTTGCCATTGGATTCCGCGCCCAGCAGCAGAATACCGGACCCCAGTCTGGCCTTGAATTTGTCTGCCAGATCCCGCAGCTGTGAGGGGTTGTCGATTTCCACCCGCCGGCTCAGGACCCGGACCCCGTTGATCTCGCGGATACTGGCATCGATGTCTGCCACAGAACTGGATGCGATCCGGGCTTTGGTGGATGCCAGCTCCTTTTCCAGGGCTTTTTTCTCCTGCATCAGGACGTCCAGTCTTGGAAGCACGTCGGACCGGGCGGTTTTCAGCAGGGCTGCGGCTGATTCCAGAGACTGATGTTCTTCATGCATAAGGTCCATGGCTGCCTGGCCGGTGGCGGCCTCGATGCGCCGGACCCCTGAGGCGATGCCGCCTTCAGACACAATTCTGAACAACCCGATATCGCCGGAGCGCTGCGTGTGGGTGCCGCCGCACAGCTCCTTGGAAAACCCGCCCTGGTTCACCACCCTTACCACATCGCCGTATTTTTCTTCAAACAGGGCTGTGGCACCCGTTTGAACAGCTTCTTCCATATCCATTTCCCGGGTGGACACCACATGATTTTCCCGGATGCGCTGGTTCACGAAATTTTCGATGGCCTGTTTTTCCGGATCCGTGACCGCGGAAAAATGGGTAAAGTCAAACCGCAGCCGGTCATGGGTCACCAGAGACCCGGCCTGTTTCACATGATCCCCTAGCACCTGTCTCAATGCCGCATGCAGAATATGGGTGGCGGTATGGTTTACCGCGGTTTTCCGGCGCCGGTTTGCATCCACTTTCAAGGAAAAAGTATCCCCTTTGCGGCACCGGCCCCGGGTCACGGTGCCGTGATGAATATACAGCCCGGAAGGATCGGACGAGGTATCGGTGATCTCAATGGTGCACGCGTCGTTTTCAAACATGCCGGCATCTCCGGCCTGGCCCCCGGATTCCGCATAAAACACGGTTTTTGCCGTGACCAGGTCCACGACATCCCCTTCCTGGGCCTGGGCCAGTTCCTGGTTGCCCTGAACCAGGATCAGCAGGTCGGATTCAATGGTCAACCGGTCATATCCCAGAAACCGGGTTTTCACCCCGTCCGCAATCAACGGCTTGTACACATCCCCGGCCCCGGTGAATTTTTTCACGGATTTGGACCGGGCTTTTTGCTGAGCCATGGCGGCTTCAAACCCATCCAGGTCCAGAGAAATTTCAGTATCTTTCACATGATCCGCAATAATGTCCACAGGAAATCCGAACGTGTCATAAAGCTTGAAAATCACATCTCCGGAAATCATTTTTTCCCCCTGGGTCGACAGATCCGCCAGGGTCGCTTCCAGCAGTTTCATGCCTGTGTCCAGGGTTTCCAGAAACTTGTTCTCTTCGTTTTTCACCACTTTGAGAATAAACGGGGCCGACTCTTTGAGTTCCGGATAGGCTTCATCCATGATTTTGAACACGGTCTGCACGGTCTCATGAAGAAACGGCCGGGTCAAACCGATGCTGCGGCCGTACCGGATGGCCCGGCGCATGATCCGCCGCAGCACATACCCCCTTCCCTCGTTGGAAGGCAGGACCCCGTCACACACCAGAAAGGCCGTGGACCGGGAATGGTCGGCAATTACCTTCATGGCCACTTCCACCTGGTCGGATTCTCCCCGTTTGCAGCCGGACAGTTCACCAACCTTTTCCATGATGGGCACAAACAGGTCGGTGTCAAAATTGGTGGGTACATCCTGAAGCACGGAAATAATACGTTCCAGGCCCAGGCCCGTGTCAATGCTGGGTTTGGGCAAAGGGGTCATGGTGCCGGACTCGTCTTTGTAAAACTGCATGAACACCAGGTTCCACAACTCCAGCCACCGGTCGCAGTCACATCCCACCGCACATCCGGGCTTGTCACACCCGTAGGCTTTTCCCCGGTCAATGTGAATTTCACTGCACGGCCCGCAGGGACCGGTATCCCCCATGGCCCAGAAATTGTCTTCATCCCCCAGGCGTGAGATGCGGTCTTCCGGGACCCCCACCTGATCCCGCCAGATGGCATACGCGTCATCATCATCCCTGTAAACCGACACATACAGCTTGTCCGGATCAAACCCATACCCGCTGGTGAGCAGATCCCAGCCATATGCAATGGCTTTTTCCTTGAAATAATCCCCGAATGAAAAATTGCCCAGCATCTCAAAAAAGGTATGATGCCGGGCCGTATATCCCACATTTTCCAGGTCGTTGTGCTTGCCGCCGGCCCGGACACATTTCTGGGCGGTCACCGCCCGCCGGTAATCACGTTTCTCATCTTCGGTGAACACCCGTTTGAACTGAACCATGCCGGCATTGACAAACAGCAGGGTCGGGTCGTCCTGGGGAACCAGGGACGAAGATCTCACCACCTGATGATCCTGTTTCTTAAAATAATTTAGAAAGATTTTCCGGGCTTCGTTTCCTGTCATATATGTGCTCCTAATTGGTATTAGGGGTTGGGGGGATTAAGTGTTAAGTGTTAAGTTTTAAGTGTTAAGTGTTAAGTTTTAGGGGTTGGGGTTATTGGGTGGGGGGAGGTGTTTTCTCCTCTTTTTTTGCATCGGCAATCCCGAGTTCTTCTCTGACCCGGGTTTCGATTCTGCCGAAAATTTCCGGGTTTTCCACCAGAAACGCTTTCACGTTTTCTCTTCCCTGTCCGATGCGTTCACCTTCATATGAATACCAGGAACCGCTTTTGTCCACGATGTTCAAGGTCACCCCCATATCCAGCAGATCTCCGGTGCGGGAGATGCCTTCTCCATACATGAGATCGAACTCCACATCCTTGAACGGCGGGGCCAGCTTGTTTTTCACCACCTTGACCCGGGTCCGGTTACCGATGATGTCCTGGCCCTCCTTGATGGGGGACACCCGCCGGATTTCCAGGCGCATGGATGAATAGAATTTCAGGGCATTGCCCCCGGTGGTGGTCTCGGGATTGCCGTATACCACGCCGATTTTCATGCGGATCTGGTTGATGAAAATAATGGTGGTGTGGGTTTTTCCCAGGGTGCCGGCCAGTTTGCGCAATGCCTGGGACATGAGACGGGCCTGGAGCCCCATGTGGGAATCCCCCATTTCGCCCTCGATCTCGGACCGGGGCACCAGCGCTGCCACGGAATCCACAATCAGAATATCGATACCGCCGCTGCGGATCAGCATGTCCGCAATTTCCAGGGCCTGCTCCCCGGTATCGGGCTGGGACACCAGCAGTTCATCACAGTTGACCCCCAGCCGTTTGGCATATCCCACATCCAGGGCATGCTCGGCATCGATAAAAGCGGCGATTCCCCCTTTTTTCTGGGCCTGGGCCACGGCATGCAGGGCCAGGGTGGTTTTTCCGGACGATTCCGGCCCATAGATCTCCACCACCCGGCCCCGGGGATATCCGCCCACACCCAGGGCCTTGTCCAGGGCCAGAGAACCGGACCGGATCACAGGTACCTGTTCCACCACCCGGCCCCCCAGTTTCATGATGGCCCCTTTGCCGAATTGACGTTCAATCTGCCCCATGGCTGTTTGTACTGCTTTGTTCTTGTCTGCGTTTTTTTCCATACAATCTCCTAATACGCCCCAAAAAGATATACACATTTCACGACGAGTGCTGCCAGCACCCCTGCCATGATATCATCCAGAACCACACCGGCCCCGCCGGAAAATTTTTTTTCAAAATACCGCACCGGCGGGCTTTTGAATATGTCAAAACATCGAAATGCCACAAACCCGACCCCCAAAGTGATGCCGGTCACCGGAACCAGGCACATGGCAACCCAGTAACCCGCCATTTCATCGATGACAATGGCACCGGGGTCTTTTTGACCCAGTATTTTTTCCGCCTGATCCGCCACAAACACAGCTGCCAGAATGAAGCATATCAAAAGGAACCGGCTGACAGCCGGAGGCAAAAAAGCCGTGCCCCAGATCAATGGCAGTGCTGCCAGGGTACCGAAGGTCCCCGGCGCTTTCGGGCTCAGTCCCAGGCCGAACCCGGTGGCGGCCGCCAGAATCAGTCGATTTTTCCATGGGCCTGCCATGACATGGGTATCCTTTTGTTTATAGTTTGTTGTTTTTTCTGTCAAGGGTATTTCCACCGGCTTTGGCATAAACCTCTTTCAGTGCAACACCCTGCTGCCGGGCGATTTTTGCAAGATCGTCGTATTCCGGCACCCGGTGTTCATTCCCGTCCGGCTGACGGATTTTCTTGGCCGCCACCGTCCCGAACACCGTGTCCATCTGACAGGGTTCCCGATGCAGCACCGCCCGGTCACATGTCTGGTACCGGACCCCGATGGCCGTGGTCTGGGTCAGAATCTCCCGGATCATATACGACTGGTCTCTACGCCGGCACAACACCTCCACCCGGGTGCCGGGACGGTTCTTTTTCATGTACACCGGGGTAAACGTCACATCCAGGGCCCCTTTTTCCAGAAGATGATCCATGACAAATCCCAGTATTTCCGGATTCATGTCATCCACCTGGGTGGTCAGCACCCCGATCGATTCGGACTGAATCTTTCCGGATTGAATCCGATGCGACAGGCCCGTGGTTTTGCCAGAAGTCTGACCCGATACCGGCCGGCCCAGGACCATGCGCAGCAGGTTGGGCATTCGGGACCCGGTCTCTCTTTTACCGGCCCCGTAACCGATTTTTTCCGGGTGCATGGCAGGCATGGGGCCAAATTGTGTGACCAGGGTGGCCAAAATAGCGGCCCCGGTGGGGGTGACGATCTCTGTAGTTGCATCGGAGCCGGTCACGGGAATGTCTTTCAGAATCGCCAGGGTGGCCGGGACCGGCACCGGAATCCGTCCATGGGCGCAATCCACGAAACCGGATCCCAGCGGTACGTCGGATGACGTCACCCGGGTGATGCCCAGATGCTCGATCGCCAGAAACGTGCCCAGGATATCCACCAGGGAATCGATGCCGCCGATTTCATGAAAATGCACGGATGCCATATTCTGTCCATGAATAGCGGCTTCCGCCTGTGCGATTTTTTCAAATGCGGCCAGGCTGTTTTGCCGGACCACCGGCGGCAGGTCCGCATTTTCAATCAGTGTCCGAATATCGGCATAGGTGCGGGACGTGGTCTGATCCGTGACCGCCACGGTCAGATCCATGGCCCGCAGGGCGTTGCGGAACACCGGGGCGGCCTGTATGCTGAATCCTTTGAACAACGGAGTCAATCGGCCCTGAAGCCATCCGGAATCCACCCCCAGATCCACGAGCGCTCCCAGGCACATATCCCCGCTGATTCCCGAAATCAGATCCAGATGCAGAAGCATGCTATTTCGACTCTCCTGCCGCATGGACCTGAAGGATCTCCAGCACCAGTCGGGCCGTATCTTCCATGTCTTTCAGGGCAATGGATTCGTTGACCGTGTGCACATCGGTCATGCCGGTGCCCAGAACGCCTGCGGCAATGCCTTTGCCAAAGAACACGTTGGCATCTGCCCCGCCGCCGATGGTTTTGCTTTCCAGGGGTCTGCCCAGGTTGGCGGCGGCTTTCCGGGCCAGCACCACCACAAGGTGGTCCTCTGAAATATGGGTATTGGGAAAATCATGCTCCACGGTCGCAGCCACCCGGGGAACGGTGTCACCCTGAACAAGGCTCTGGACGGTGTCTTCAAACGTGGAAACGATGTGCCGGGTCACCCGGTCCAGTTTTTCAGGATCATGGGACCGGGCTTCCCCTTTGATCGACACTTTTTCCGGGACAATATTGGTGGCCATTCCCCCGGCAATCAATCCCAGATTGCAGGTGGTCTCATCATCGATGCGGCCCAGTTCCAGCTTTGCAATGGCTCTGGCTGCGGCATAAATGGCATTGACCCCTTTTTCCGGGGCGGCCCCGGCATGGGCGGCCCGACCGATGACGTCAATAAAAATCTTGTTGGCCGCCGGTGCCCTTGTCACAATGCCTTGAGTGTCTGTGGAATCCAGTATATAACCGAATTTGGCATCGATCAGAGACAGATCGAAATATTTCGCACCCAGCAGTCCGATCTCCTCGCATACCGTAAAAATCAATTCCACCGGCGGACAGGGGAGATTGTTTTCCTGAACCACCGCCATCACCTCTAAAATGATGGCAATGGCGGATTTGTCGTCCGACCCTAAAATGGTGGTCCCGTCACTGGTGAAAATCCCGTTTTTGAACTGCACGTCAACCCCTTTGCCAGGAACCACCGTGTCCATGTGGCCGGATAAAAACAAGGGCGCCACATTGCGGTTGCCCGGGAACCTGGCCACCAGGTTGGAGCAGTCCCCGCCGGTCTTTTCTTTGGCACGGTCATAAGATACGGTGGCTCCCATAAGAATCACGTTTTTTTCTATTACTGCTGCCACCCCGGCCTCATGCCGGGATTCGGAATCGATTTCAGCCAGCTCGATGAAACGGCGGGACAATCTTTCTGAATTTATCATCTCTCTCTCCATGGTCTGATTGCAATGGCAATAACGTTCAGGGGTTATACTAGAGTTTGCCGATTATTGCCATACCCAATTCACCGGTTCTGCCATCAAAAACCACAGCCCGGCATGGACCGCACCGGTGAAAAAGAGATTGACAAAATCAAGGAAGCGGTATAGGTATGCTGGTACCCGTTCATGAATGCGGAAGTGCGCGGCTCACTGGTGGGGCCCTCGGACTTCAAATCCGATGTGGGGCGTTAATACCGTCCCGGGTGGGTTCGATTCCCATGCACTTCCGCCATTTTTTTTTAAGAAATACAGCGAAATACGGTTGCGATACCATCACAGCCGTGATTTTTGTCTTCGTTATTCCACGATTTCCAGAATGACCCGCTTCTGTTCCTTGGCAGAGGCACACGAAAGAATGGTTCGCATGGCCTGGGCGGTTCTGCCTTTTTTACCGATCACTTTTCCCAGGTCCTCTTTTGCCACCCGAAGTTCCAGAACGAGGGTCTGTTGAGCCTTGATTTCCTGAACATCCACCTGATCCGGATCATCGACCAGAGACTGTGCAATGTACTTGATTAACTCTTTCATGACGGGATCTCCTTTTTCTGTGTGCCAAAATGATCATCAACATCTATATATCGCCCGGCCAACCCTTGTCGGGATATCGGTTCATGCAGTCCGTCAATGGAGAAATTTTTTTTACCATATCATAACTAATTATATTCACAAGTGTTATTTTGCACTTTTTTGCTTCTGACCGGCATTTTGCTTGACATCAAACAGATTTCGGTTATGTTATGTTCTCAAAACCTGAACAGGCTCCGGATCGTCATGCTGAACAGGTCTCCGGTCAACCGGTGATCTGTTCACAGTGTCCTGAGCCAACAACACTGTAAGGAAACACCTGTGACAACGGAAATGGATACCATCACCTCCCAGCGAAAAATGCTGTCCGAAGCCGGATATGCAGAACCGGCCATCAATTATTTCATTGACAAAAAATATATGGGTCATCTCCAGGATGCCAGCCAGATATCGGAAAAGATCGGCTCCTGCGGAGATATCATGAAAATTTATCTCAAGGTGAATGATCAGGATATCATCGAGGATATCCGGTATGAAATCACCGGATGTGCCGGTGCCATATCCGCAGCCATGGCAGTCGTGGACCTGGTCAAGGGCCAGTCTCTTGACCAGGCATTGACCATCAATGACGGAGACGTGTTTAAACGGCTTGAAAATATCCCGGAAAAAAAACACCACTGCATTCAGCTGGCGGTTAAAACCATGCATCGGGGCGTTCTGGAATACCGGGCCGGCAGGGCCCATTGAATGAACGGTTTGTTTCTTTTTCGCTCCCGGGATCTGCCGGCAGGGGTGTCTCTATTGGCCGGTGTTTACAGATACGCCTGAAACCGCCGGACCTGTCCCTGGTAGTAGGACTTCCGGTCTTGGGCCAGCTCAAGGGCTTTTTGGGCTGCGGCCACGGCATCGGCGGTCCGGTGATTGAGAAACAGGGCCTCGGCATAGGTGTCCAGCACAAACGGTGACTGTGGTGCCAGGGCCACGGCCCGGCCGGCCAGGTCCAGGGAACGCTCAGGGTCCTGCAAATCGGTCTGCGGGCAGGTGGCCAGGAGCCAGGCCAGGTTGTTGAGGGCATGAACATGATCCGGGGCCAGATAAACAGCGGTTTCGTAGAATGTGATCGCTTTTGTGAAATCCTTTACTGCATAGTGATAGTCTCCGGCAGCCACCTGGAGATCCACATTTTCAGGATCCATATTCAATTGTTCAAACACCAGGCGGCCGGCGATGAAATTGTCAAACCCCGGCTTGAGCGGCCCATACATCAACTGATAGCCCATGATACACACACTGGCCAGCCCGATCACGGCCACGGCAATCATGCGCCGGATCCGGCGATGATGCTGCGTGATCAACGCCCTGTTTTCCTGGCACTTTTCCAGAAACCGGATGCGCTGTCCAATGCTGAAATGATGCCAGTTGGGACGTTCCATGTCCTGACGGCTGACAGCGGCAATTTTGTAAAAGGTCCGGATCAGCGGAAAGGCATTCGGAAAGAACCGGTACAGATACAGATCGGCCTGACGTTCGAAGTTCCGCATGAAAAATCCGAACACGAACCGGAAGTACACGATGAACAGACTGATGAAGGTTGCGCCCATCAGAACCGAATGAAGCCGGGAAACCATGATGTCGGGGGAAAATGACACCGGCAACAGGGAAACCGCCAGCAGAATCAGAAACATCAACGGTTCATACCACAGGATGTTGCAGGCGACAAATCCGGCAAAAAACATCAGATACCACAGCATGTGACGGTGGCGCACATGACCGATTTCATGAAGAATGACCGCGGCCAGTTCCTCCTCATCCAGAGAACGGAGCAGGGCCGGGGTCACCAGGATATACCGGAATTTCCCCACCAGCCCCATGACACCGGCTGTCATCATGGTGCCGGCAAACAGGTCCCATATCAGGATATCGGCATACCGCAGCCCGGCCAGATCGCATACCGCCTCGATCCTGGATCTGGCATAACCTTTTTCCAGGGGACGGCACTGCCACACACGTTTGATGAACACCGGCCCGAACACGGCGATACCGGCCATGAACATGACAATGGTTGCAATTTCACCGGCCGGATGGCTCAGCGCCTGTTTCAGCGGGGGACAGGGAATGAGCCCGATGAGATCCACGGACAGGGACAGGCACAGCCAGGGCAGCAATGCCGGCAGGGAAAACGACAACTGGGACACGATATATTGTCTGCGGGTCACCGGACGGGAAAACCACTCTTTTTCGACCGGATAGGCTGCATACCAGATCATGACCAGATAACTGACAAACAAACCCAGAAACAGCAGCGCTTCTAAGGTGGGTATCATCTGAAACACCCGGACATGGGAGAACAGGGTGTTGAGACGATACACATAGATGTTGACGGCAAACACCATCAAGGCAAGGATGGACAGCCGGGATATGGCGGTGGACACCGCCCGGTCTGACAAAATGCCCCCGGGTTTGTCCAAAGCGGATTGGATTCGCTGAAAACTCAGTCGGCAGATCAGGAAAAAACCGATGCTCAGAACCAGGCTTTCCAGCCATCCGGCGGTCATGCCGGTATCACCGCCGTCAAACAGGTCGGATGTGGCATAAATGATCAGAGCCACCAGAAAATATATGACAGTGGAAAACACGACGGAATCTCTTACAACACCCCGTGGTCCGCAAACTGCTTTACCACGAGCCAGGTTTTCACGTCAAACCGGAGATCGGGGGTCTCCAGCAGCCGGCCGGCGTCCCGGCGGCAGAGCATGATCACCTGAATATCTTCCGAATCTTCGGTATGGGCGCTGGAAGGAGTCCCCTCGCATTCCGCATACACCAGGCTGACGGATTCATCGGTCATGCCCGAGGAAGAATACACGGCCGGGCTTCGGGTCAGCACCCGGGTCAGATGCAGGCCGGTTTCTTCGAACAGTTCCCGTTTTCCAGCCTGAACCACCCCTTCCCCCGGATCCAGCAGCCCGGCCGGGAACCCGTATTGCCAGCCTCCCAGCACCACCCGGAACTCCTTGATAATCACCAGTTTCCGTTCCGTGACATGATACGGCACCACCACCACGGCATCGGGCGGATTCAGGCGGGTATCCCCGGAATCGTTCGGACCGGACCGGGAAGCATATGTCCAGATTTTATCCTTGCCGACCTTGTCCTGATACTGAATGGTGAACAGGTTCAAATGACGTAGATCGGTTAATTTACGAATCTGCCGAATCTGCATGGAACACTCCTTTGCAAACCGATCACAAATAGGTCAGATACCGCAGAACCAGCCAGAAATGACAAGCACTGCCCAGCAGCACACAGATGTGCCAGATTTCGTGAAATCCAAACACATTTGGAAACGGATCCGGTCTTTTTACGGTATACACCAGGGCCCCGATACTGTAGAACAAACCGCCCAGCGCCAGCCAGGCCAGTGGTGCCGGTTCCAGGATCTGTACCAGCGGATAGACCGCGACCACACACAGCCACCCCATGCCCAGGTAAATCAAAGTGGACATCCAGCGGGGCAGATTCATCCAGAACAGCTTGAGCACGATACCCGCAGCGGCAACGC
Organism: Desulfotignum sp.; assembly: GCA_011389555.1. Lineage (GTDB taxonomy): Bacteria > Desulfobacterota > Desulfobacteria > Desulfobacterales > Desulfobacteraceae > Desulfotignum. Next base: position 11,766 of record JAABUD010000225.1, read on the forward strand.
CCCAGATGGTGCCGAACAAAGACCATCCCCAGGGACCCCGCAGCGGCACCAGGCACAAGGGGGTGTAGGATCCGGCAATGACCAGAAATATCATGATGTGATCGATGCGGCGAAAGATGGCCAGGGTTTTGGGGGACAGTTTCAGGCCGTGGTAAAGGAAACTGGCCGTGTACATGAATACCAGGGTGGTGCCGAAAACGGCAAACGACACCACATGCCAGGCATCGGCTTCAATGGCGGCCATGACCACCATCAGTGTCAGGCCTGCGATGGATGCCAGGCTGCCTGCCATATGGGACAGGGCATTGACCGGCTCCCGAAATATTTTCATCGGATTGATCATGACCGCACTGTACGCTTTTTTTTCTCCGGTTACAACAGGCACACTCGAGTTTTACCGTTTTTTGATTGAAAAAGAAAAGGGTTGCCATTTCGTAAAAAATCTTGATAAATTGCTAGGGTGTGCTAAGTAAGGTTATGGTCTTTTCCATATCCACCAAGATGTTAACCCAAAAGCAAGGAGGGCTGTATTCATGAAAACCTGTAAAATTTTTGTTGCCTGTATCAGTTTTGTAGCCATGGCTGCCATGGCCATGGCCGGTACCCTGGAAGATGTCAAGGCCAGGGGATATATCAAAGCCGGTGTCAACGGCGGGGTATTCGGTTTCAGCATGCCCGATGACAAAGGCGTGTGGAAAGGGCTGGATGTGGACACGGCCAAAGCGGTTGCCGCTGCCGTATTCGGCGATGCATCCAAGGTGAAATTTTCCGCACTCACCGCTGTCCAGCGCCTGCCGGCACTCCAGTCCAAAGAGATTGACGTGCTGTGCCGGAACACCACCCAGACGCTCTCCCGGGAGACCAAGTCCGGTCTCAATTTCGTCCAGCCCAACTATTACGACGGTCAGGGATTTCTGATCCCCAAGGCCCTCGGAGTAAAAAGTGCCAAAGAATTGGATGGCGCAACCGTATGTGTCCTTCCCGGCACCACCACGGAAATGAATGCAGCAGACTATTTCAGGGCCAACGGCATGAAATGGAATCCTGTGGTCATCGAGAACACGGCGGAACTCAACAAGGCGTTTTTTGCCGGCCGGTGTGATACACTGACATCAGACATGTCCCAGCTGGCGGCCCAGAGATCCGTGGCCCCCAATCCGGCGGATTATGAGCTGCTGCCGGAAATCATTTCCAAAGAACCCCTGGCCCCGGTTGTACGGCACGGGGATGACCAGTGGCTCGATATTGTCAACTGGACCATGATGGCCCTGATCCAGGCGGAAGAGTTCGGCATCACCTCCGAAAACATCGACAAGATGCTTGCCTCTGACAATCCCGGCATCAAACGGTTCCTGGGGGTCACCCCGGGCCTGGGAGAACTGCTGGGCCTGGACGACAAATGGGCCTATAATATCGTGAAACAGGTGGGCAACTACGGTGAGATATATGAACGCAACGTCGGACCGGACACCCCCCTTGGACTTCCCCGCGGACTCAACGCTCTGTGGACAGACGGCGGGTTGATGTACGCATCCCCCCTCAGATAACCCGACTTACCCTGAAACCGGGGTGCCCTGATTTTCCTTGGATTTTTGCCAAAGATCCGGGGCACCCTGTTCCAACAACCGAAAAGACATTCCCTTGCCATGGTGACACACATTTCAGAAGAAAAAGTACCGTTCTGGCTGGATCCGGGAAAGCGGGCCATCGGGTACCAGATGTTGACCTTTCTGCTGGTGGGGCTGCTGGCCTGGTACCTGGTGAGCAACACCGTTACCAACCTTGAAAAACAGTCCATTGCCTCGGGATTCGGGTTCTTACAATCCGAGGCAGCCTTTGAAATCGGTGAAAGCGTCATTCCATATTCTGCGTCAGACTCCTATGGCAGGGCCCTGCTGGTGGGGGCCCTCAACACCCTGAAGGTGTCGTTTATCGGCATTTTCCTGTGCCTGATCATCGGACTGTTTGTGGGGATGGCCCGGCTGTCCACCAACTGGCTGGTGAGAAAAATGGCCATGATCTACATCGAGGTGATGCAGAACATCCCCGTGCTGCTGCAGCTGTTTTTCTGGTACGCCCTGTTTTATGAAAACTTTCCCGCCCCCAGGCAGGCCCTGAATCCCTTTGCCGGGCTGTTCATCTGCAACCGGGGGGTGGCCCTGGCAGTGCCTGCATCTCACCCGGCCCATTTCTATATGGTGCTGGCCCTGATTGCCGGCCTGGCCATCTCCTTTGGCATCAAATACTGGGCCAAAAAACGAAAGTTCGACACCGGTCAAGATTTTCCGGTGCTGTGGTCATTTGTCCTGTTTTCCTTAGGCCTGCCCACGATTGTGTGGTTACTTTTCGGCATGCCCGCAAAAATGGATGTCCCGTCACTCACGGGTTTCAACTTTACCGGCGGCATCATGCTGTCCCCGGAATTCATCGCCCTTTTGATGGGGCTGGTGATCTATACCTCCGCGTTTGTGGCGGAAGCGGTCCGGGCCGGGATCCAGGCGGTGAGCCGGGGCCAGACCGAGGCGGCCATGTCCATCGGGCTGAAAAAAAACCATATCCTGAACCTGGTGATCCTGCCCCAGGCGTTGCGCATCATCATACCGCCGTTGACCAGCCAGATGCTCAATCTGACCAAGAACTCGTCTCTGGCCATTGCCATCGGTTTCCCGGATTTTGTTTCCGTGGCCAACACCACCATCAACCAGACCGGCCAGTCCATCGAAGGCGTGGCCATGATCATGGGATGCTACCTGATTTTCAGTATTTCCACCTCGCTGTTCATGAACTGGTATAACAAAAAATCCAAACTTGTGGAAAGATAAGCCCATGGGTATCGTTGCCATTGACAAAGAAGCCATCGACAGAATGAAGCCCCCCGTGGTCCAGCGGGGCGTGGTCGGCTGGCTCAAGGAAAACCTGTTCAACGGGGTGTTCAATTCCATACTCACCCTGGTTGTGCTGGCATTTCTGCTCAAATTTGTGCCCCCGTTTTTCAAATGGGCCTTGATCGACTCGGTGTGGCTCACTGACAGTGCGACCTGTAAGGAATGCTCGGGAGCCTGCTGGTCTGTGGTATTGAAAAACCTGCGGTTCATTGTGTTCGGGTTCTATCCCCATGATCTTCACTGGCGGCCCTTTACCGCTATCATGCTGCTGTTTGTCCTTTTGTTTTTTTCCAACAACAAACGCTACTGGTCCAAAAAACTGGGATATGCCTGGATTGCCGGTCTTGTGACCATGGGTATTCTGATGAAAGGCGGAATCCTGGGACTGACCCCTGTGGACAGCATGAAATGGGGCGGGCTGCCCCTGACCCTGCTGCTGTCGGTGTTCGGGCTCACGGCTGCCTATCCTTTAGGGGTGCTGCTGGCCCTGGGACGGGATTCGAACCTGCCCATGATGCGGTATCTGTCCATCGGGTATATCGAACTGATCCGGGGGGTCCCGCTCATCAGTCTGCTGTTCATGTCCTCCATCATCTTCCCCTTGTTTCTGCCCGAAGGGGTAACCCTCAACAAAATTCTGCGGGCCCAGGCCGCCATTATTCTGTTTACCGCCGCCTATGTGGCCGAAGTGGTGCGGGGCGGACTCCAGGGCATGGCCAGGGGCCAGTACGAGGCAGCCGACTCCCTGGGGCTGAACTATTACCAGACCATGCGCCTGGTCATCCTGCCCCAGGCATTGAAAATCGTGATTCCCCCGACATTGAGTGTGCTGGTGTCCGCATTCAAGGACACCTCCCTTGTGGTGATCATTGCTTTGTACGATTTTCTGCTCACCTCCAAAACCGTGATCCAGAACCCGGAATGGATGGGTTTTTCCACAGAAATGTATCTGTTTGTGGCCCTGATGTATTTTCTGGGGTGTTTTTCCATGTCCAATTTTTCCAGAAAACTCGAGCGGGAGCTGGATACAGACCAACGCAGTTAACAGAAACAGTTTAGGAAACAGAAATGACCGATACACCAGACATGACCGAAGCAACCGAGCCTATCATTCAAGTCAAAGACCTCAACAAATGGTTTGGTGATTTCCATGTGCTCAAAAACATCAACCTGGAAGTCAAAAAGCAGGAAAAAATTGTTATCTGCGGACCGTCCGGATCAGGCAAATCCACATTGATCCGGTGTATCAACCGGCTGGAGGAGCACCAGAAAGGACGGATCATTGTGGACGGCATCGAGCTGACCAACAACCTGAAAAACATTGAAATCATCCGAACCGAAGTGGGCATGGTGTTTCAGCATTTCAACCTGTTTCCCCACCTCACCATCCTGGACAACCTGACTTTGGGGCCCATCTGGGTGCGCAAGACCCCCAAAAAAGAGGCCGAGGAAACCGCCATGTTCTACCTGGAAAAGGTCAAGATCGCGGAACAGGCCAAAAAGTTTCCCGGCCAGCTGTCCGGGGGCCAGCAGCAGCGGGTGGCCATTGCCAGAAGCTTGTGCATGAAACCCAAAGTCATGCTCTTTGATGAGCCCACCTCAGCCCTGGACCCGGAAATGGTCAAGGAGGTGCTGGATGTCATGGTGCAGCTTTCCGAAGAAGGCATGACCATGATTGTGGTGTCCCATGAAATGGGGTTTGCCAAAACCGTTGCCCAGCGGGTCATGCTCATGGATGACGGCATGATTTTAGAAGAGAACAACCCCGTCGACTTTTTTGAGAACCCCCAGCATGAACGAACCCGATTCTTTTTAAGTCAGATTCTTCATTGATCATCACCCAGCGCAGCCATCGGTCGGGTACCTGTCTTTTTGCGCTACCAGACCGGTTACAGGCGGTACTGTCCCCTTTTTTCCAGAAATGATTTCATTCATTTTTTTATTTTTACATTTTATTTTTAAAATGAATGATTATATGTTTACCCATGACAACAAAACCCGATGGTTCACCATAACATGCAGGTAAAATTATAAATGATACTCAATTATTTCACCAAGGTCTTCGGATCCAGCAATGATCGGATTTTAAAGAAACTGTCCCCGGTTGTACAGCAAATCAACGCTCTGGAACCGGACATGAAGCAGCTGTCGGACACGGACATGGCAGGCAAAACCCATGAATTCAAACAACGGGTGTCCAACGGGGAATCACTGGATGACCTGCTGCCCGAAGCGTTTGCTCTGGTCCGGGAAGCATCGATCCGCACCCTGGGCATGCGTCATTTCGATGTTCAGCTCATCGGCGGCATCGCACTGCACCAGGGCATGATTGCGGAAATGAAGACCGGTGAAGGCAAAACACTGATGTCCACACTGGCGGCCTATTTGAACGCATTGTCCGGCAAGGGGGTACACATCGTCACGGTCAATGATTATCTGGCGGACCGGGATGCCCGGTGGATGGATGAAATATACCGGTTTCTGGATCTGAGCACCGGTGTCATCCTTCATGACATGACCGACCAGGAACGGAAACAGGCGTATGCCTCAGACATCACCTATGGGACCAACAACGAGTTCGGCTTTGATTATCTGCGGGACAACATGAAATTCGAAAATGACAGCCTGGCCCAGCAGACACTCAATTTTGCCATTGTGGATGAGGTGGACTCCATTCTCATCGATGAAGCCAGGACCCCGTTGATCATTTCCGGCCCGGCTGAAAAATCCACCCATCTGTACACCCAGGTGAATGCCATTTTGCCCGGATTCAAAAAAGAGGAGGATTACACCCTGGATGAGGAGGCCAAATCCGCCTCACTGACCGAAGCCGGGATCGCCAAAGGGGAAAAACTGCTGAATGTGGACAATTTATACGATCCCGCCAACATCGAAGTTCTGCATCACCTCAACCAGGCGTTGAAGGCCCATACGTTGTTCAAACGGGACACCGATTATATTGTCAAAAACAACCAGGTGGTGATCGTGGATGAGTTCACCGGACGGCTCATGTCCGGCCGCCGTTACAGTGAGGGTCTCCACCAGGCCCTGGAAGCCAAGGAAGGCGTAAAAATCGAAAATGAGAACCAGACGCTTGCGTCCATCACGTTTCAGAACTATTTCAGAATGTATGACAAACTGTCGGGCATGACCGGTACCGCGGAAACCGAAGCCCCTGAATTCAAAAAAATATATGATCTGAACGTGCTGGTGATCCCCACGGACAAACCCATGATCCGGATAGACTTTCCCGACCTGATCTATAAAACCCGAAAAGAAAAATATGATGCCGCCATCAAGGAAATCATCCAATTGCACAAAAAAGGACAGCCCGTGCTGGTGGGTACCATTTCCATCGATGTGTCCGAGGATTTGAGCAAAACCCTCAAAAAAAAGGGGATTCCCCACAATGTACTGAACGCCAAGCATCACAAGGCAGAGGCGGAAATCATCGCCAATGCGGGCCAGAAAGGCGCGGTCACCATTTCCACCAACATGGCCGGCCGGGGAACGGATATCAAGCTGGGAGACGGGGTGGTGGAACTGGGAGGATTGCATATCCTGGGTACGTCCCGCCACGAATCCCGGCGCATCGACAACCAGTTGCGGGGACGGGCCGGCCGCCAGGGAGATCCGGGCTCTTCCCGATTCTACCTGTCCCTGGAAGACGATTTGCTTCGAATCTTCGGGGGAGAGCGCATTCACAAGGTCATGGACAAACTGGGCATTGAAGAAGGGGAACATATTGAACATTCCTTTATCTCCAAGGCCATTGAAAACGCCCAGTCCAAGGTGGAAGGCCACAACTTCGAGATCAGAAAGCACCTGCTGGAATTTGACGATGTCATGAACCAGCAGCGGGAAGTGATCTACCGGCAGCGCCGGAAGGCTCTGATGGAACAGGATCTCAAATCCGTGGTCATGGATATGGTGGCGGACAAGGCATTGGACGTGGTGAACGGATTTGTTTCCGATAAAACAACCGAAAAAGAACGGGATCTGGAAGGCCTGGAAAAAGAGATCAAACAGGTGTTCAATTTTGATCTGGATTTGACGTCCCGGCCGTTGCCCCACACCGGCACGGATGATCTGGCCGACCATGTGTTTGAACAGGCCAAAACCTATTATGAAACCAAAGAAGCCATGATCGGTGCGGACCAGGCCCGTTCTCTGGAGCGGTTTGTGGTACTCCAGACCGTGGATACGCGATGGAAGGAACATCTGCTGGCCATGGATCACCTCAAGGAAGGAATCGGTTTGAGGGGCTATGCCCAGCAGGATCCGCTGCGGATTTACAAGAAAGAAGGATTTGAGATGTTCCAGGATCTCATGGCCCGGATCAAGGATGAAATTGTGGACATTCTGTTCAAAATCCAGATCACGGCTGCCGTGCCGGCAGAAGAACTTCAACCCAAACCCCGGCAGGAACTGACCTTTTCCCATGATTCGGAGGACGCGGTCAGAAAACCGGTGAAACGAACCTCTGAAAAAGTCCGGCGCAATGATCCCTGTCCCTGTGGCAGTGGAAAAAAATACAAGAAATGCTGTATGAATTGAGGCCGGCAATGACGACCACTGATTTTCGAACCAAGGCGGTTCTCTCCTCAAAAACCCGGAAAGATCAGCCGCCGCAATACAAAGTCATTCTTCATAATGACGATTACACCACCATGGAGTTTGTGGTGGAAATTCTTATGACGGTTTTTGGAAAACCACTTGAAAAAGCGACGCAAACTATGCTTAATATACATCATAAAGGAAATGCCGTGTGTGGTATCTATTCCAGAGAGATCGCGGAAACCAAAGTTGAGACGGTGCATCACCTGGCCAGCAGCCGGGGATTTCCTTTAAAAAGTACCATGGAAAAGGAGTAAGGCAAGTATGATAAGCAAAGAACTGAGCACCGCCCTCGGGTTTGCCGTAAGGGAAGCCAAAAAAAGACGGCATGAATATGTCTGTGTAGAACATGTTCTTTATGCGATCCTGAACCATGAATCCGGTTCTGAAACCATAGAAAAATGCGGGGGAAATCCCGAGCAGATCAAACAGGAACTGGAAAAATTTTTCGATGAAAAACTCACCAAAATCGACTCCCGGGAAGAATATGTGCTCCAGCAGACCATCGGGTTTCAGCGCATGATCCAGCGGGCCATCAACCATGCCCGATCCGCTGAAAAAAGCGAGGTCAACCTGGGAGACATCCTGGCATCCATTTTTCAGGAAAAGGATTCCCATGCCGCGTTTTACCTGGAATCAGAAGGAATTACCCGCCTGGATGTGCTGCGGCATATTTCCCATGTCACGGCAACGGAAAAAAAATCCAAGCAAGGTCCGGATCCTGCTCAGAAAATGTTTAAAATGGATGATCGCAGAACCCAGCGGCAAAAGAAAAAAGATCCGCTGGAGCTGTTTACCACCAATCTGCTGGCAAGGGCGGAAACCAATCGGATCGATCCACTCATCGGCCGGGAAAATGAAGTGGACCGGGTGATGCAGGTGCTGTGCCGCCGCCGGAAAAACAATCCCATTCTGGTGGGAGATCCCGGGGTGGGCAAAACCGCCATCGCTGAAGGCCTGGCTTTAAAAATCCATGAACATGCCGTGCCGGCTTTGCTTGACCACAGTGAACTGTTTTCTTTGGATATGGGCGCGTTGCTGGCCGGCACCAAATACAGAGGTGATTTTGAACAGCGGCTCAAGGATGTGATCTCGGCTTTGGAGAAAAAGGAAAACGCCTTGCTGGTCATCGATGAAATCCATACCGTGGTGGGGGCCGGTGCCACCAGCTCCGGTTCCATGGATGCGTCCAATATTCTGAAACCGGCCCTGTCTTCCGGGGATATCAAATGTATCGGTACCACCACGTATGAGGAATACAAAAACCATTTTGAAAAAGACCGGGCCTTTTCCAGGCGGTTTGAGAAAATCGAGGTGACCGAACCCAGCGTGGATGACACCCGCATGATTCTGATGGGGTTGCGGCCCTATTACGAAGAACACCATGGCCTGAACTATTCAGACCCGACCATTGAAGCGGCCGCCTACCTGTCCGACAAATATATCAACGACCGGTTTCTGCCCGACAAGGCCATTGACGTGATGGATGAGGCCGGCGCCTACCTGCGTCTCAAAGGGGCGGCCAACCGCAAAAATGTCACACCCAAGGACATTGAAACCATTGTGGCCAAAATTGCCAAAGTCCCTGTGACATCGGTGAACACCACAGACAAAGCCAATCTGGAATCGTTGCCGGAGCGGCTTGCCGGGGTCATTTTCGGGCAAGACGATGCCATTCAGACCTTGACCACGGCCATCAAACGGTCCCGGGCCGGCCTGGCCGCACCGGACCGACCCGTGGGCTCGTTTCTGTTCACCGGCCCCACCGGGGTGGGTAAAACCGAAGTCGCCAAACAGCTGGCCGCCAACATGGGGATCGAATTTTTGCGGTTCGATATGAGTGAGTACATGGAAAAACATGCGGTGTCCCGTCTCATCGGTGCCCCGCCCGGGTATGTGGGATTTGATCAGGGCGGCATTCTCACGGACAATATCCGCAAACATCCCCATTGCGTCCTGCTTCTGGATGAGATCGAAAAAGCCCATATGGATCTGTACAATATCCTGCTCCAGGTGATGGATTATGCCACATTGACCGATAACAACGGCAAAGCCGCGGATTTCCGCAACGTGGTCGTTATCATGACCTCCAACGCCGGGGCCAGGGAAATGAGTGCCAACAGCATCGGATTCGGGGCCGGTGCCGGCGCATCCACCGGTGACACCCGGGGACTGAAGGCTGTGGAACAGACGTTCAGTCCGGAATTCCGAAACCGGCTGGACGGCATTGTCCAGTTCAACCATCTGTCCACCACCATCATGGAAAAAATTGTGGACAAAGACATGGATGAACTCAAACGGATGCTCAAAGCCCGGCAGATCCGTCTGACCTATTCCGCTTCTGTGCGGACCTTTCTGGCCAAAGAAGGATATGATCCCAAATTCGGTGCCCGGCCCCTGGCCCGGTTGATCCAGACCCGGATCAAGGACCGGCTCACCGATGAAATTCTGTTCGGCAAACTGACCCAAGGCGGCAAAATCGTGATCGGGTTGAAAAACGATCAGTTGACATTTCAGTTTAGAAGCTGAATGCCCCTGTTTCGACTGTCTTCCCGCCTGGATTTCCCGCCGGCATGGCTGGCCCGGTCCGACGGGCTGTTGTGCATCGGCGGGGATCTTTCCTGTGACCGGATTCTGCTGGCCTATCAGAACGGCATTTTTCCCTGGTTTTCAGACAATGAGCCGGTTTTGTGGTGGTCTCCGGATCCCCGGCTGGTGCTGTATCCTTCCGGTATCCGGATTTCAAGAAGCCTGAGGAAAACGGTAAAAAAAAACCGGTTCCGCATTACCATCAACCAGGCGTTTGAACAGACGATTCAGGCCTGTGCCCAGCCCAGAAAAAATCCGGACGAGGGCACCTGGCTGGTGGAAGAGATGGTCGATGCCTATATTGAACTGCATCACAAAGGCCATGCCCATTCTGTGGAAGCCTGGCACCGGGACTGCCTGGTGGGCGGATTGTACGGCGTGGGGATCGGGGGCATGTTTTTCGGTGAATCCATGTTCAGTATTCACTCGGATGCATCCAAAACCGCTCTGGTGGCCCTGGCCCGTCACCTGGATGCGCATGGATTTGATCTCATCGACTGCCAGGTAACCACGGATCATCTGTGCCGGATGGGTGCGGTGGAAATTCCCCGGTACCGGTTTCTGGACATCCTGGGCCGTTCCATTATCCGGCAGCCCGGTTCCGGGGTATGGGACTGCGCACCCATTCCATCCTTGTAACGGACCGGATTGTCTTGACAAACCCGGATTCACCCCCATAGTGTGGGGTATATTATCTATTTTGGAGGAAGCGTCATGCTGCTCAAACTTTTTTTGTGTTTCACCCTGATTCCCATCCTGGAGCTGTACCTGCTCATCAAAATCGGCACGGTGATCGGGGGATTCAATACCATCGTTCTGGTGATCCTCACCGGATTTGCCGGTGCCTGGCTGGCCAGAATGCAGGGCATGTACACCATGCTCAAGGTCCGGATGAATCTGCAGCAGGGCATCATGCCGGCTGAAGAACTGATGGATGGATTGATCATCCTCATTGCCGGCCTGGTGTTGATCACCCCGGGCCTGCTGACGGATGTGGCGGGACTGCTGCTGCTGTGGCCGGTGACCCGGAACCGGTTCAAACGGTTTCTGCGAAAAAAATTCGACGAAATGCAGGCAGACGGCAGTATCCATATCACCCGGCATCATTGATGCCCCGCCCTGGGCGGGGCTGTGAAAAAACAGCTGCACACGGTTTTTTTGAAATCATTTTTTACAGGAGGTGCCATGTTTATGAAACAGATTGAAACCCGCAGAAGTATCAGAAAATTCACCGACCAGCCCATTGATAAAAAAACAATCGATCAGTTGATCGAAGCCGCTTTGAGAGCGCCCTCCTCTCGGGATTTCAGGCCCTGGCGGTTTATCGTGGTCAATGACAGGGCCCTGCTCACGCAGCTGGCTGATGCCAAACCCCATGGGGCCGCTTTTCTGAAACACGCCCCTCTGGCCATTGTGGTATGTGGAGACACGGACGCAAGTGACGTGTGGGTCGAAGATTGCGCCATTGCATCCACCTTCGTTCACCTGGCGGCCCATGACTTGGGTCTGGGATCCTGCTGGATACAGATCCGCAAACGGGACCGCTCACCGGAAAAAACCGCGGATGCCTACATCAAAGACCTGCTTCACCTGCCCGACAACATGTCGGTGGAATCCATCATCGCCATAGGATACCCGGATGAGACCAAATCCGGACATTCCAAAGCCTCTCTGGCCTATGACAAGGTGTTTTTCAACCATTTCGGGAAAGCCACACCGTAAGCCGTCTCAATCCTTCCCGGGTCGATATTTCCGGGAAATATCCCAGATCTTTTTTGGCCCGGGTGATATCAAACCAGTGGGACGTGGCCAGCTCTTTTGCCACAAACCGGGTCATGGGCGGCTCTGTGGTGATGCCCAGCAGACGGTAGATTGTTTCAAAGCACCCGCCGGCCGCATAGGCCGTGCGGGCGGAAACCCGACCCTTGATGGGCGGCAGCCCGGCGGCAGCCAGAAACGCATTGGCCATTTCCCATTTGGACACCGGATCATCCTGGCTGATGAAATAGATATTTCCGGACAACGAGGGATTTTCCCTGAGTTTCTGTGCCGCCAGCACATGGGCCAGGGCCGCGTTGTCCACATAAATGGTGTCCACCCGGTCATCGGTTCGGCCCACAATTTTCAGCCGTCCTGCCCGTTTCAGGATCCCCGGCACCAGGTGATTGTCTTCCGGACCCCAGATCAGATGAGGTCTGAGAATGATGACATCCAGTCCCTGTTCGGCGGCTTTTCGCACCCGTTTTTCCGCGGCTGCCTTGGTCTCGGGATAAGGGGCCAGATACGTATCCGGATAGGGAACCGATTCATCCACATTTTCCATATCTGATTCATCAAACACCACACTGGGAGAACTCGTATAAATCAGACGTTTCACTCCTTGCGCCCGGCAGGCTTCCACCACATGCCGGGTACCGGTCACATTCACGGCATAATAGGTGTCAAACGGTCCCCAGACCCCGGGTTTGGCTGCCACGTGAAACACGGTCTCCATGCCTGTGACCGCTTTTTTGACCGCATCTGCATCGGTCAGATCCCCTTGAATCTGTGATACGCCCATGCGGGCCAGAGACGGGTGGTGGTGCCGGGAAAAAGAGGTGACCGCATACTTGCGGGCCAGCAGTTTTCTCACCAGGGCCTTGCCTAAAAACCCTCCCCCGCCTGTAACCAGTACCTGTTCCATTGTCCTCCTGTGTCAGGTTTGTTTTTTGCCGTTACAACCGTTTTTTTCAACAATCCACTTGACAACGCCCCTGTTTTCACGTAAATTTTGCCTCGTTTTTTGCTGAGCGGGAATAACTCAGTGGTAGAGTGCGACCTTGCCAAGGTCGAAGTCGCGGGTTCAAATCCCGTTTCCCGCTCCATTCCCTTTCTGATGTCAATCCCGTTGTCACCATTCGCTTCTCAATATAGGGTTTTTTGATTGAAAAAACGCACAAAAAACATCGCGTTCACACATGCATGGGGTTGCCATTTCAGGTTTCTTACCATAAGGAAGATCAAAACACCAGATACCTTGATCTTTCATGATAAAAAGGGGGCCATTTTGCAGAAAAAAGAAAAAATACTGTGTATTCGTCAGAACCGGCTGCCGGGAGCATGGATGGCCCGGTCCGCAAGGGTACCCATGGCCCTTTCCGCCTTTGTCGACCATTGCGCCCGGGCCGGTCATGAATTTGTGGACCGGCCCCTGGCTGAAGAGGATGCCGGCTGGCAGCAGGTGATTCCCTATGTCCTGCTTCAGACACAGGACTTGAGCCAGACCGCGGTATACAACCGTCAGGGAAATGAAACACGTCTTCATGACCTGTGGTCGGCAGGTATCGGCGGCCATATCAATCCACAGGATCAGACCGGGTTCAAGGAATCATTCCAAACAATTCTGATGTCGGGTATGATTCGGGAGCTGAATGAAGAATTGACACAGCGTCCATCTGCCGACAAGCCGGTTTTCTGCGGCATTATCCATGAAACCGTCACAGATGTCGGCCGGGTTCATCTGGGCGCGGTTTTCCGGATTCTGACCGAAACGCCGGCCGCCTATGTTCCGGGTCCGGAGCTGTGCCGGTTTCAATGGATGAACACAAACCAGCTGGCATCATTGAATATGGAACTGTGGTCCTGCCTGGCCATGGACCTGTTGAGCCCCAATTGATTTCGGGTTCACACGGTCGGATCATCCAGCTGTTTCAATATGTCGCTTACCACACATTCCTTTTTTTTCAGGACTTTGGATCCCCGCGTGATTTTACACAGACTGATGCGGTATTTTTCTGCAATCTTTCGCTGGGGGATTTTTTTATGCAGATCCTTGAGCAGCTTCCACCGCAGGGAGAGATCATCGAGTTCCGCCGGTGTGAACAGATCTTTGAAGAGCTGTTCCAGTTCATCCATGTCTCTGGTCCCGGATATGACATCCAGCAATTCCCGGTCAATGGCCATAATGTTATCTGATCTCCGTGAATGACTGTACCTGATAGGTTGACAACGTCAGGTCCCCGGTCTGCCATGCATGAGCATCCAGGCCGGCCTTCAGGCACAGGTGAGTTAAAAAGGCTTCCGGATCCGGAAGCTGTTCCCAGACCTGGGGTAAAAATGTGGCCCGGTGATATCCTTTCTGGACGATCACCCCGTCCTGAAACGGGACAATCCGGGTCAGCAGGTCCTGTGCATCGGAATAGTGCAATTTTTCAGGAACCGACAGCAGGCTGATTTCAATCTGAATATCTTCCAGTTCTTCCCGGGTCACCGGAGAAAACCGGGTATCATCGAACGCGGCATGACAAGCGTTTTCCTGAACCCCTTCAAGAAGGGTCTTGTCCGGTTCCAGTGTGCCGATACATCCCCGAAGTGCCCCGTTTTTCTGAAGGGTCACAAACACCCCCCGTTTTTCTTTCAGCCAGGACGACGGTATGTCGGACAAATCCGGTGCCGCTTTTTTTTCCGCCGGCTGAAGTCGTTGAATGATGGCTGCCTCAGCCACTTGAATCAGGATGTTTCCGTAAATCCGATCCTGTTTTTCCTTACATTTTTTTTCTTTCACAACTCAATCCTTTGAGGATGCAGACGATTCAAAATAGGTGGAAACCAGTTTTTCAGCCAGCCCGGCATACGTTCCCGGGGTGAGATTTTGCATCCGTTCTTTCACGGAATCCGGCACTTTTTCAAGCGTGTCCACAAATGCGGCAAGGTCTTGTTTATCAATTTTTCTGCCCCGGGTCAGGTCTTTGAGCCGTTCATACGGGTTTTCTTCCCCGAATACCCGCATGGCGGTCTGAAACGGTTCCGCCAGCAGTTCCAGGTTGCTGTCCAGATCCCTTTGAAGTGCGGCTTCATCCAGGTCCAGTTTGGACAACCCTTTGAGGGTGTTTTTCACACCAGTAAAAAAATAAGCCAGGGCCACCCCCAGGCTTCTCAACACCGTGCTGTCGCTTAAATCCCGCTGAAACCGTGATTTCTGAAGTTTGACTGCCAGATGTTCCATCAGTGAAATGGCCAGGCCCATATTGCCTTCACTGTTTTCAAAGTCAATGGGATTCACTTTATGGGGCATGGTGGAAGATCCGGTTTCTCCTTTTGCCACCTGTTGCCTGAAATATCCGATACTGATATATCCCCACATATCCCGGTTGAAATCGATCAGTACGGCGGATGCCCGAACCAGGGAATGAAGCAGGCACGACAGATACTGGTTGGGATTGATCTGGGTGGTGAACAAGATCGGATCCAGTTTTAAATATGAATCGATGAAACGTTGGGATGCAGCCATCCAGTCGATCTCGGGAAACACGAAATGGTGGGCATTGTAATTGCCGGTGGCCCCATTGATCTTTGCCTGAATCCGGATCTGTTCCAGGATGGTTTTTTCCTGGTTCAGCCGCCAGGCAAAATTGACAAATTCCTTGCCCATGGTCGTGGGCGTTGCCGGCTGCCCGTGGGTGCGTGACATCATGGGCACCGACTGATACGCTTTGGCCTTGTGCTCAATTTTTTGAATACATCGGGTCAGCAGATCAACGGCCAGATGCCGCCCTTTTTTCATCATCAACGCATAGGCTGTATTGTTGATATCTTCGGATGTGCAGGCAAAATGAACCCATTCCCTGATCTCCGAAAACCCGAGTGCATCCAGTTTTTCCTTGACAAAGTATTCCACGGCCTTGACATCGTGATTGGTTGTTTGTTCAATGGCTTTGATATGGTGCACATCTTCAGAACAAAACTGGTCCACAATCGCGTCCAGAGCCGCCAAATCCTTTGAAACCGCCGCCAGTTTCAGGTCATGGAGAATAAATTTCAGCCATTGAATCTCCACCTGGACCCGATGGCGGATCAGGCCGGATTCACTGAAAATATCCGCCAGCTCTCCGGTCAACCGGGCATACCGTCCATCCATCGGCCCGATGGCGTTTACCGTTTCCATACCCACTCCCCACTAAAATTTATAAACATTGATAATCATTTGACATTCCAAATCAGATTCATTACATTCTGATCAATTTACTGGTGCTGTCTACCAATACCAGACTGCCGGGAAATTGACAATCCCAAATACAAACCGGGGCACGGACTAACGATGACAACGGAACCAGACAACATTTTCAGGAGTGAACGCGTATGGCATTGACCAAAACAATTATCACCGAACAGATTCAAACCCAGCTGGACCTCTCCAGGAACACCTCCTATGACGTGATGGAAGAATTTCTGGAAATCATTAAATCCACCATTGAAAATGGGGAAGATATCATGATCAGCGGATTCGGCAAATTCTGTGTCAATGAAAAAAGCGCCCGAAAAGGAAGAAATCCTTCCACCGATGAAGAAATGACACTCCCGGCAAGACGCGTGGTCACTTTCAAGTGTTCGGGAAAACTCAGAGATCTCATCAACAACCGGCCCCCCTCCGCCCCGCCCCTGTAACCGTTTCGTCACCTCTTTTTTTGATGAAATTTTTGATTACCGCAGACATACACGGCAGTTTCAAGTCCTGGTTGACCATCCAGGCGCTCATGGCACAATCAGACGTCCTGGTGGTGGCGGGAGATCTGTTCGATACCCGGTATGGTACCTTCTGTCATCCGGACTTCAATCCGGAAGCCATCCGCCAGGAGGTACAGACCGCTGACAAACCGATTTATTATGTGTATGGCAATTGTGACGAACCCGCTTTTTTCCCCGGTCATGTCCACGCCCTGACGTTTTGTGCCAATGGGAAATCTTTGTTTCTCCACCATGGATTTCCCCGGGTGCCGGTTCCATCTGACACCGACATCATTATCCAGGGTCACACCCATATCGGGTCTCTTGAAAAAAAAGACCGGCAGATTCACATGAACCCGGGCTCCATCACCCGCCCCAGACAAGGGCCGGCAACTTATGGCATCCTGGATGACACCTCGGTTTCCCTCCGGTCCCTTGACACCGGATCACCCCTGATGACCCTGAAACTCTGACCCGACCCGAAAATGGATTGAATGCCAACTTTTTGTTGACAAAACAAGAGATTCCATTTTAGTGTTAAGAGATCGTGCACCCGAAAAAGGGCAATCAAAATGGAATCCGAACAAACCCAATCTCTGCTGGCACACTGTGATGAACTGAACGCACAATTGAACGCGATCCTGTCCGTGGCTTCGGATTTGGCTTCAGAGCTGGATTTCAATGCCCTGTTTACGCTGATTGTCAAAAAAATCACCGATATGATGAATGCGGAGCGAACCAGTCTTTATCTGCTGGATCCGGATCAAAACGAACTGTGGACCAAGGTGGCGGAAGGCATCGATACCATTCGCGTGCCGGTCGGACAGGGCATCAGCGGCCGGGTGGCCCGGACCGGTGAAATGCTCAATGTCGAAGATGCCTGGGAACTGCCTTTTTTCAATAGGGAGTTTGACAAAAAAAACCGATTCCGAACCCGTTCGGTGTTGTGTCTGCCCATCAAAAATCATGCCGGAGAAAAAATCGGTGTTCTCCAGGTGATCAACAAAAAAGGCAAGCCCCGGTTTGATGCCCAGGATGAATGGTTCTGCAAAGGACTGGCTGCCCAGGTGGGCATTGCCCTGGAAAATTCGCTTCTGCATGATGAAATGAAGCTGGCCTTCAAAAAATCCATTCAAACACTGGCTGCAACGGTGGATGCCAAACATCCATTGACCGCCGGTCATTCCCGGCGCGTGACCGATTACAGCATGATGATTGCAAAAAAAATGGACCTCCCCCGGCTGGCCATGGACACGTTGTATTATTCGGCACTGCTCCATGATATCGGCAAAATAGGGATCTGTGACGCGGTCTTGCTAAAAAACGGGCCATTCACACCGGAAGAACGCCTTGAAATGAATACCCATCCAACCCAGACCGAAAATATTCTGAACAATTTTTATTTTCCGAGAACGTTGCGCCGTGTGCCGTGGATTGCAGCGTGTCATCATGAAAAAATCGATGGGACCGGATATCCCCGGGGCCTGACCGGAGAACAGATTCCTCTGGAATCAAAAATCATTGCTGTGGCCGATGTGTTCGATGCGTTGACATCGCCCCGGGATTATCCCAAATATGCGTTTGGAAAAATCCTGGAAGAACGAATTCTTTCCGTTGAAAAATCGGTACGCATCCTGAAGAACGATGCCGGCACCCATTTTGATCCCGATGTGGTCGATGCCTTTCTGCCCTGCGTGCCTGACATCAGCCTTGAGACGTAAACAGCCCTCCATCACCTGTGACAAAGATAATGGACGTTACAGGGATCATGTGCCATCTCCAGCACCTGAATATGGCTGAATCCGGCCTGTTCGAGCAGTGATACGGCTTGTTCCCGGCCCCACATCATGCCCAGCCCCCTGCCCTGGTCGGACAGCCCCACGGGCATGCAGTGCATGAGGCTGACCGTGTAGAGAAACGGCCCCATGGGATGATCCATGTTTTGGGCCGGATGACTGGCCGCATCGATATCGACCATGGAAAACAGGCCCTCTTGTGCCAGCATGTGCCGGACTCCCCGGAGTGCGGCCAGGGGATGGGACTGGTCATGAACCGCGTCAAATGCGGTGATATAATCAAATTTTTCTGATACATCTGAATCGATTTCCATGGCGGCCGCGTCTTTCACCTGGAAGGTCAGGTTCTTCAACCCCAGATCGGCAGTGGTCTGACGGGCCTCATCAATCGCTGACGCGTCATTGTCAATACCCACAAAAACGGAAGCGGGAAAATGCTGCGCCATCAGGTGCAGGGCAATGCCCTGACCGCACCCTAGGTCACACACGCGAATCCCTTTTACCAGCCGGGCCATCATTCGTCCGTCATCCACCCGGGGCAGAAAATGCAATATCAGCCCCTGCCGGTGCTTGGCATGGGACAGCTGGGACATAAACGCCTGGAACCGGGGATAGGCGGAAAACTCGATGCCCGCACCGGTTGAAAAATCATCCAGGACCCGGGTCATGGCAATCTGTGTGTGTACTATACTGGATTGAATCAGAATTGCAACTTTTCAGTGGTTGGTCAGACTGTTTATTTTCTTGATTTTTCCCGGTGTTTCAGATAGGTTATGTGCCTTGTTTGCAAGGTTTCGGAAAGGATTCATGACGGTGGTCCGTTTACAGAACGTTTCCAAATATTTCAATCATCAGCCGGTGATCAATCACCTGAGTCTCGATGTTCACAAAGGGGAGTTTCTGACGCTGCTCGGACCGTCC
Source organism: Desulfotignum sp. (assembly GCA_011389555.1). Lineage (GTDB taxonomy): Bacteria > Desulfobacterota > Desulfobacteria > Desulfobacterales > Desulfobacteraceae > Desulfotignum. Next base: position 31,057 of record JAABUD010000225.1, read on the forward strand.
GGCTGCGGCAAAACCACAGTGCTTCGGCTGATTGCCGGACTGGAAACCTGTGACACCGGCACGGTGTTGATCAACGGCCGGGACCAGACCCGGCTGCCGGCCTGCGACCGGGATGTCAACACGGTGTTCCAGAGCTATGCATTGTTTCCCCACATGAACGTGTTCGACAACATCGCTTTTGGATTGAAACTCAAAAAAATCGGGGCCCGTCACATCCGGGAGAGGGTCGAAAAAACCCTGGCCCTGGTCAAACTCGAAGGTCTGGAAACACGATCCATCCATCAGCTGTCCGGCGGCCAGCAGCAGCGGGTGGCCATTGCCCGGGCCATTGTAAACCAGCCGCTGATCCTGCTTCTGGACGAGCCGTTAAGTGCGCTGGATCACAAACTGCGCAAACAGATGCGGCTGGATTTGCGGCATCTTCATCGGAAACTGGGTATCACTTTTGTGTTTGTCACCCATGACCAGGAAGAGGCGTTGACCCTGTCCGACCGGGTGGTGGTGATGAACCACGGCACCATTCAGCAGATCGGTACTCCCAAAGATATTTACGAAACACCGGTCAATCTGTTTGTGGCGGATTTTGTGGGAGAAAGCAACCTGTTTGATGCCAGCGTGATCCGCATTCTGGGCACGGACATGGAAATCCGTTTCCAGGGAATTGCCAAAACCGTACAGAACCGGCGTAATTTTCAGCCGGGCCAGACAGTCAAGGTGCTGCTGCGACCTGAGGACATGACCGTGACGCGGGTCCAAAGACAATGCCCGGAAGAATCTTTGCCCGGCCGGGTCAGGGAGATGATCTACAAAGGCACCACCGTGGATTTGATCATTCAGCTGGACAGCGGCCAGGAGGTGCTTGTCACCGAATTTTTCAATGAAGACGACCCGAATATTTTCTATGACATGGATGAACCGGTGTGCGTTTCCTGGATCAAAGGGTGGGAGGTGATCCTGGCGGATGAATGAGCGACAGGGATTCAAGTGGGTTGCTGTTTTTCTGAACATGGCCTGGTTTGCGGTGTTTGTTCTGGTTCCCGGACTGATGGTGGTGGGCATCAGCTTCATGACCCGGGACACCGGCACGTTCGTCGGTCTGCCCATCACCCTGGCTCAGTACCGGGAACTGCTGGATCCGGTATATGCCGGGGTACTGAGTCAGTCGTTCATCTATGCGCTGAACACCACGCTTTTATGCCTTTTCATCAGCTATCCTTTTGCCTGGATCCTGTCCAGATCCCCTGAGCACCGGCGCCCCCTGCTGCTCATCATGGTCATTGTCCCATTCTGGACTTCTTCGTTGATTCGAACCTATGCGCTGGTGATTCTGATGAAAGCCAATGGGATCATCAACACGCTGCTGATAAACGCCGGCATTGTTTCCGAGCCCGTCAGCCTGCTGTATACGGATTTTGCCGTATACATGGGCCTGGTGTATTCCCTGCTGCCCTTCATGGTTCTGCCGTTATACGCGGTGATGGAAAAAATGGACCCCCGGCTGATGGAAGCGGCCCGGGATCTGGGTGCCAGTGGCTTTCAGGTGTTTTTCCGCGTGGTCCTGCCCCTGTCACTGCCCGGAGTGATGGCCGGGTGCATCATGGTGTTTCTGCCTGCCATGGGACTGTTTTATGTGCCGGATCTGCTGGGAGGGGCCAAAACCATGCTCATGGGCAATTTCATCAAAAACCAGTTTCTGACCGCCATGAACTGGCCGTTCGGGTCTGCCGCCAGTGTGTTTCTGCTGCTGATCATGGGACTGATGCTGACCCTTTATTTTATTGTGTCCCGTCGGTTCAACAGGCATCCTCAGTCCCTATGAAGCGCTGGCTGAAAATCTCCTGGGTGTCTGCGGTATTCGCATTTCTGTATGGCCCGCTTCTGGTGCTGATGGTGTTTTCCTTTAACCAGGCCAGATATACCACGTCCTGGCAGGGATTTTCCCTGGAATGGTATGTACGACTTCTGGACAACCCCCAGCTGCTGGATGCGTTTGTCAATTCATTGACCGTGGCCCTGATTTCGAGTCTGGCTGCCACCGCCCTGGGCACCCTGGGTGCTTTTGCCGTATCCCGGTACCGGTTTGCCGGCAGAAAACTGTTTTTCGGCCTGGTCTACTGCGTGATGATGAGCCCGGATATCGTCATGGGCATCAGCCTGCTCATGCTGTTTGTGCTGGCAGGACTCACCCCTGGATTTCTCACGCTGTTAACCGCCCATATCACCTTCTGCCTGCCGTTTGTCATTGTCCTGGTGCATGCCCGGATATCCGGGTTTGATCCGGCCATGGTGGATGCGGCCCGGGACCTGGGCGCCCGGGAGCATGACGTGTTCATCAAGATCATTTTCCCCATGATTCTACCGGCCGTGCTGGCGGGCTGGCTGCTGAGCTTTACCCTGTCTCTGGATGACGTGATCATCAGTTTTTTCGTCACCGGTCCGGGATTTGAAATCCTTCCCCTCAAGATCTATTCCATGGTAAAACTGGGGGTGACGCCAGAGGTCAATGCCTTGTGTACCCTGTTGTTTTTATTCACTCTGGCAGCGGTATCCGCTGCCCATATACTGACAAAGGAGAGTAAAAAATGAAACAATGGATGTTGTTGTTCAGCCTGATCGTGTTTGCTGTGCCGGCATTTGCCGGTGAACAGCGCCTTTACATCTACAACTGGACAGAATACATGCCCGATGAGGTGTTGGAAGCATTTCAGGAAGACACCGGAATCAAGGTGATCTATGCCACCTATGACAGCAATGAATCCATGTATGCCAAGGTCAAACTCACCCGTGGCAAAGGCTATGACGTGGTGTTTCCCTCCACCTATTTTGTCCACAAAATGCGCAAGCAGGGACTGCTCAGTCCCATTGATCACGATGCCCTGACGAATTTCCGGCACCTGGACCCCGCCCTGCTGAACCAACCCCATGACCCGGACAACCGGTACTCCATCCCCTATGTATGGGGATCCACGGCCCTGGCGTATAACAAAGACCGGGTGGCCCCGGAAATGATGACATCCTGGAAGGATCTGTGGCGGCCGGAATTCAAAAACCGTCTGGTGATGAACGATGACTTGAGAGAAGTCCTGGGAGTCGGTTTGATCATCAACGGATTTTCCGTGAACGAAACCGATCCGGACCGGATTCATGCGGCCTATGAATCGATCCGGACGCTTCTGCCCAACATCCGGGTATTTTCCGGTGATTCCCCCAAACAGCCGCTGCTGAATCTCGAAGCCTTTGCCGGCATGGTATGGAACGGGGAAGCGTACATGGCGGCCCAGGAATTTCCGGCCATTCAGTATGCCTATCCCGAAGAAGGCGCGATTTTCTGGGTGGATTCCATGGTCATCCCCACGGGCGCAGAAAACAAAGCCCAGGCCCATGCGTTCATCGATTTTATTCTGAAGCCGGAAATCGCGCTTCAGGTATGCGAATATATCGGATATGCCCCGGCCAACCGCACCGCCATCGATCTGATGCCCGAAAAGATGAAAAACAATCCCACGATTTTTCCGGATCCCGAAGAGGTGAAAAAAGGGGAGTTTCAAACCGATGTCGGGGATGCCATTCTGGTGTATGAACGCTATTGGGAGCGGCTGAAAACCGGGAATTAGTCTTTTTTGAGCAACGCATTTGAGTTGCGGGTCGGTTGTTGGTGCCGGGCATTGCCCCGGCGGGTGCGCTTTTGAATCACTCCCGCAGCAGCTGCAGGGTATGAGGAATCAGGATCGTTTCCGGGTCATAGGATTTTTTGGCCTGCCGAAGCCCCCGGATTCCCAGATCCTGTTCCCGGTTGATATACCGGCACCGGTCCCTCAGATACAGGGCGGTCTGATGATTGATCACCTGGGCCGCCCCTTTGAAGTCATAATCGGATTTTTCAAACTGCACATTGTAGGTATCCGGGTTCAGCGGACTGAAAATGGAAAACGCGGCCATTTGATCCCCCACCATCAAGGCGAGCCCTTCCAGACCCAGCGAATCAAAATGCAAAAACGCTTTTTCCATGGCTTCGAACTCGGTGGCCAGGCCGGAAGACACCGGTTTCTGACGTGCCAGCTGATCCCGGGCCATGGCCCGGGCCGTCACCTGTTTTTCCGATGTCAGCACCGTTACCCGGAAATCTGGATAGGTCCGCTCGAACTGGGATATCAGATTTTTCTTTTTGTGCAGTTTCGGCGTGTTCAGGCGGCACAGCTGATCCACATCATAAATATATTCAGCATAGTCCCGCTCCGGGTGAATGGAAAAATACTGCTCGCACCGGGGATACGCAGTTATATAACTTTTGTGCACCAGACCGATATCCGGGACCAGACCATCCCGCATCAGTTCCCTGCCCAGTTCCGCCAGTTCCGCCGGGGGCAGCGGTTCCCCCAGCGGCATGAACGCACACTGATTCACGCCGTCATAAATCACCAGCCGTCCCTTGAACAGGCGCCAGGAATACCTGTACACCTCCTGCCAGCAGAACAGATTGGCAAAATTGTATTCACAGGACTCGGGCGCGTATTTATCGATATAGATCTGAACCATCTGCCGGTCGTCCAGTTCGAACCTGCCGGCCGTCGGAAAGCAGAGGGTCTGTTGAAAATCAGAACTCACATAGGTGTCACACCGGTTATACATAAATCATTCCTTTAGTCTGTATGGCGTGTGGCCGGGCATCGGTCTGAACCCCAGCGATTCGTAAAAACTGCCGGTGCCGGGTTCACCGATCAGGCCGATCCAGTCCACACCATGTTTCTTGAGGCCGGTGATCAGTGTGTGAATGATGTGTCTGCCGACACCCCGTCCCCGGTAATTGCGTAATACTGCCACATCCTGAATATATCCGTCACTGATCAAATCCGACAACGCCCGTCCCATGCCGATCATTCTTGTCCGGTCAAACGCGCCCACAAACAGCGCAGAATCGGGAACGATCCGGGATAAAAATTCAGGATGCCGTTCACACGCCGGGTCCCACCATCCCGCATCTTTGTAAAGTGCCATCAGATCGCGGGGATCCGCTGTCTGCAAAAACCGGCACCTGACCACCGGGTACGAATCCGGATCATCCATATCAAAACGCCTGCATCAGAGATTTGAAGCGCTGAATTTCCGTGTCACAGGGAAAATGGCGCTGGGTGAGTTTATCGATCATTGTTTTGTGGTTGAATCGAAGAAAGGGGTTGACCCGCCGTTCATCCGCCAGACAGGAAAAGACACGGTTTGGATCATATTTGTTCACGTAACGCACTATACCGGGTGTGTCCGGATCGATGGCCTGGGCGATTTCCACGGATTCTTTCACATAGTCATGGCCTGCAAAAACCCGGGTGGTGCCGGGAAATGCCATCAGTTTTTTCAATGAATGGTAAAATGCATCCAGATCGTTTGAAAAACAATTCCCCACCGTGGCGTTGAACAGGGTGTCACCGGTCACCAGAAAATCATTGCCTGCAAAACAGACATCATCATGGGTATGGCCCGGGGTGGTGATGACCGTCAACCGGTCGTTGTCCAGAGCAATGGTATCGTTGTCCGAAAAATTCCGGCAATCCAGGTACCCGGCATGGGTTTTTTTCAGCATTCGGTCATTGCCGCAGGTATGGTCCGGGTGAAGATGGGTGTTGGTCACCTGGCTGATCCTGATATTCCGGTGCCGGGCAAACCCGAGCATGTCATCGACCGCACCCGGATCGATGGCGATGCCGCAGGCACCTGAAAAAACCAGGTATGCCAGATTGTCCGCCCCGTATCTGAACTGTTCAATCTCCATCATCTTCCTCGGTATCATCGCCTTCTTCGTAGGCATCCAAATCGACCCGGTGATCGATGTTGTCATCGAATTTGTCGTCATAAATATCGGTCAGAGCATCCTCATCCACATCCGGGTCGACAAAATCCACGTCCGGGAGTTCGCCCAGGTTGAACTCTTCAAACACATATCCGATGGCATCCCGCAAATTGCGCTCAAAACTGTCCGCATAATCCCCATCCGAATCCGAAGAAAATTCATATTCTTCTTCATGCTCTTCAAGCAGTTCCGTCAGTTCGGATGTAATGGCATCCGGATCATCCATTTCCTCACTGTAGGAGTCGATGATCTCACTGAACAGATCAAACAGATCGAACGCATCCACTGCTTCACTGATTGTCATCCATTTTGACATAAAACCGCCCCTCCAAATATTTCAAACACACACCCGTAAAAATTCAAAGTCATATCATCAATGATAAGAATAAACCGTTTTGTGTCAAATGTCAGATGTTTTTTTTGGAATGGCAATGGTAAATTCAGTAAATTTGCCGGGCACTGAATCCACGTGGATTTCACCCTGATGCTGCTGTACGGACCGACGGGCAATGAAAAGGCCCAATCCAGTGCCTTTGTTCCCTTTGTCGGAATAAAACAGGGAAAAAATCTTTTCCCGGTATTCCTTGTCAAGGCCGTTGCCATTGTCTTTGAATGTAAACAACACCTGGTGAGACGTTTCCATGACCTGGATCTGAATCGTCAGGTTTTCCCGGTCATTTTTCACGCGGATACAGGCATCCACAGCATTTTCCAGAATCGCCAGACAGGCGCCGAACAGCATGGTTTTATCCATCATGACATAAAAACCGGTGCTGGGCTTGGGGGTGTCCAGAATCAATTCGATACCGGCTTTCTGAATGCGGGGATCCACCGTGGTCACGAGTTCCTGAATAAAATCGAACACAGATACCGGCTGCATCTCCGGGGTCCGTTTTTTGGAATGAAACAGGATGTCCAGCACCATCTGCCGGATCATGGCGATTTTTTCCCGAATGATCTCCCAGCCGTCCGCAATCTTTTGAAAATCCTTTTTTTCAAGACCGGACCGAATCAGGTAATCCCCCCCGTCCAGCCCGGTAAGCAGCCCTTTGATGCCGTGGGAAATGGAGGAAATATGCAGGCCCAGGGTTGCCAGGTGATCTTGCAGCTGGTTTATGACCGTGATGTCCGTACACATTTCCATGACCTGTCTGATCCGGCCGGTGTCATCCGGAATAGCCGATGTCTGTATGAAAAACCGCCGGACACTGCCGTCTTTGAGGGTGACATCCATTTCCGACGTGTGAGACCGGCCGTCCACAAAGGTCTGCTTCACCGGACAGGTGTTACAAGGGATTGACCGCTGTTTGTGCATCTGGTAGCAGCACATGTTTGGATGATCGCCGAACTGCTCCTTGAACCGGTTGTTGGATTCCACGATTCGAAAATTTTCGTCCAGAATGGTGATAAAAGCCGGGGATTCGTTGAACAGCTGGATATACCGTTTTTCCGACTCCGCCAGTTTCCGGGTTTTTTCGGCCACCAGGGTTTCCAGATTCCGGGTATGGTCCGCCAGTTTTTCCCGGGTACTGATCCGGTCCCGGGCCCGTTTCAGGGCGATCTCAAGCACATCCTGATTAACGGGTTTGGAAATGAAGTCCACCGCACCGATTTTCAGGCTTTCAATGGCCAGGCTGGCATCCCCGTATCCGGTGATCATGATCACCTCGATATCCGGAAACGACTGTTTGACAGCTTTGAGCAACGCCATGCCGTCCATGCCGGGCATCCGGATATCGGTGAGCACGATATCGGGTTTGCGGGTCTTGACCATGTCAAACCCGCTCAGGCCGTCTGCCGCCGTGTACACCTCATACCCGGCATCCGTCAGGGTGATTTCCAGGACATCCAGAATTCCTTCTTCGTCATCGACCACCAGAAGCTTATTTGTCATAATTGTGCAACAATCACACGCCCAGAACCGCCTTTACTTTGGCAAGGACTTCATCGGTATCGAAAGGTTTGGCAAAAAACGCTTCTGCTTTGGGAATGGAATGGGTCCGGCCGGACAGTCCGGAGATGACAATCACCGGGGTGGTATGCCCTTTTTTCGAAATTTTTCTGAAAAACCGGGGACCCCATTCTTCAGGCATTTCCAGATCCAGGGTGATCAGGTCGGGCTGCTGGTCCAGAAACACATCCATGGCCTGCTTGCCGTCATCGGCGATACAGGTGTCGAATCCATTGTCTTTGAACAATGTTTCCAGGTACCGGGTAATGGCTGGATCATCATCCACGATCATTATTTTTTTTGTCATGGTGGTCTCCTTATTCCTTGACGTGACATTCGCCGCACAGTACCGGCCCCGTGCCCCGGTCGAAATGACAGTCTCTGCACAGGTTGTGATAGGCGGCTTCCAAAGGCATGGGATTGTCCGGTACCGGTTTGAGGCTGTGGCAGTCTATACAGTATAAGTCCTCGCTGCTGTCACCGGGCACGAGTTCGCCGTTTTCATAAACATGGTGGCAGATGCTGCAGTCGTCATCCAGAAACATCATATGGTCATCATGGGGAAAGACGGCGCCGGGTCGTTTCGGTGATTCAAACGCCCAGGGATCCAGCCGCTCCAGATCCTGTCCGGCATAACTGCAAAAAACGGGCAAAAGCGCGGCAACAACGACACTCAGAACGATAATGAAGCGATGTTTACATGTCATGTCATGCCCCCGGCTCATACATCTTTTTTTCCATGGTTTCATATATCAGATCCCCCAGAAATTTGATCTCCATCTTCAAATCATAGTGCTGGATGATATCCTCCAGCCCGCTGTGACAATTGTGACAGGGAGCGATGAGCACTTCGGCTCCCGTGGCGGCGAGCTGTTCCGCCTTGACCCGGTTGTTCACCATGCGTTCCCCTTTATAGGGAGGGCCGCAGTTGATGACCCCGCCGCCGGCCCCGCAGCAGTAATTGTGTTCCCGGTTGGGCACCATGTCCACAAAATCCTCGCACACCATGTTCACCACTTCTCTGGCCTTGTCATGCAGTCCCCGGCCCCGGGATACGTTGCAGGGATCGTGCAGGGTCACCTTTTTTTTGTATTTTTCCTGGATGGTGATCCGTCCCTGTGTGAGCAGTTCATGGTAAAACGCCAGTGCATGCACCACCTCGAAAGGCGGCATGACCCATGAATTCCAGCGGTTGCCCATGTCGTACACCGACCGGAACGCATGACCGCATTCCCCCATGACAATGCGCTTGACCCGGAGTTTGGCCGCCGTTTCAAAAAACGCCCGGGCGATGCGGCCCGAAATTTCATTGTCACCGGTGTACATGGCCATGTTGCTGTTATCCCAGCCCGGCGTGGCGGGCATGGTCCAGTTCATGCCCGCCGCGTGCATCATGGCGGCGGCCTGATAAAGCAGTCCGGCCTGAAATTTGGGTTCCGGCGCGATCACGGAATACATGATATCCGCCCCAACCTTGTCCAGGGGAATCTCCAAATCCTCGAACTCATCTCTGGCATCTTCTTCCTGCCATTGCAGTGTGTCGATCCATTCATCATCTTTGACCCACATCTGATTCAACGTGACAGAATGGGAATTGACTGTATCCTGGATATACTGGGGAGTGATTTCCAGTTTATGGCAGATTCTGCGCACCAGCAGCATCAGATAGGCGATATCGATGCCAAAGGGACAGTACATGGCACACCGTTTACACACATTGCATTCCAGATGTGAAATCCGTACGGCCCGTCTGAGAAACGCTTTGGAAACATTGCCGTCTTGTTTCAGCATCTCCCAGATGGTGTTTTTCACCTTGGCTGCCGGCATGAACTGCGGATCCCGGTCATTGGATAAAAAATAAGCGCATGCTTCCGCACACAGACCGCAGCGCATGCAGGTTTCCACATACGCTTTGAACCGGGGACCGGTTTCTTTTTTCAAAACCTGTTGAATGACCTGTTGAATCCGCTCCGGCGTCAATCTTTCCAGGCCGGATTCAATGGCCGGGTCCGTATTTTTTTCAACGGATGAGGGGTCGTCTGTCATGGGTTTATCCTTTGTTTGCATTGATTTCCCTCCTGCCTACCAGTCTTTTGCATGTCTGACATGGCCGAATTCAGATCCCATGTAGGCCCGGGTCAAAGGAGCGGTGAGCATATGGGAAAATCTGGAAAACGGGATGATGATCAGCATCAGTTCCCCGGACAATATATGTAACACCGTGATCCACCGGTAGGCAATCCACTGGTGGTAAGCCAGAAACCCGGTCAGAAAAGGCAGCAACACCACCAGGATCAACACGTAATCCATGGCCCCGGTCAGATATTTCACCTCCGGCACCCTGAAGCGTCGAACGGCAAAAAAAATCAGCGCCGCAATCACCCCCACGGTCAACACGTCCGCCACCGGATCGTTCAGGGCCGGCCAGGAGACCTGAAACGCTTCATTGATCAGCACGATATGGGATGCCAGAAACAAAGGAACCAGAAACAGCAGAATGTGAAACAGATAGGATATGCCGTAATAGACCGGGCTCATTCGGGCACTTCTGGGCAAAAAAGGAATCATCCAGGCCCCGATGGAACGCAGGCTGTGTTTGAGTGTCACATAGGAATAAATATTGGGTTCCTTTTGATGGACAGCAACAAGAATCCCCACCAGTTTACCGGTCAGGCCGCCCAGAAATATGATAACCGATATCCAGACCATCGGGCCCATGATAAAGGCGATAAAACTGTTCATTGCATGCTCCTTTTAAAAATTTGCCGCAGTTACACGCGGATGATCCGGCGTTTGTAAATGCCGTTCTCGATGCCTTTGAGCAACACGTTGGATCCGTCGGGACTGATCACCGGATCAGCCATGAAACTGAACCCGGATGCCACCACTTTTTGATTGACCACCAGTTGATACCGGCCCTGTTTCTGAATGACCACCGCCACCACACGGCCATCTGAACTCAGGCAGGGAACAAACACCATATCCGCCGCCATATTCCAGGGAACCTGATTGACGGCCAGGTCCCAGACATCTTTGTGTTTGTATACCGCTGCCAGACTGGATCCGTCCCGGGAAAAATGAATATCGGAAATCATTGTGTCCCAGGATACCTGCCACACCGTATCATTCACGGCCACGCTCCAGCGGCCGTAATGGCTGGAAACAATGGCCGCCACATCCGTGCCGTTGGGAGACAGGGTCAGATGCCAGAGCTGATCATACCGATTCTGCCAGAACGGGGCATCGTTTTTATACAACGCCCATTTCCCGTTGACGCGCACCGGAGCCAGCAGCGATGCCTCATCCAGAAATTCCGGTTTCCACACCGATTCAAACCGGTTGTCCCACAGGGTGTCATTCTGGACGATGGCATATGATTCGCGATCCGTTCGAACGCCGTATCCGATCTGTCTGCCGGCAGCATCAAAGCTGATATCCCAGATATTCAAAAACCGGCGGCTTTCAGGGGTTCCATTGCAGGCAACACTGAAAATGCCTTTCTTGAAGGCATCCACATCCGCTCCCGGCATGGATGCCACCTGGACCACGGCCGCAGACGTGCCGTCGGCAGCCATGATCGCACCGGTCAGATTTTCATACCGGTTTTCCCAGGGCGTGTCGTTCACTATCACCCCGTATTCGGAATCGGTCTGAAACACGGCCCCCAGAATCCGGCCATCCGGACTCTTCATCATCTGCCAGATAAAATCGCACCATTGGGTCCATTCCTGCCCGTTCACCGCCATGGTCCATTCTTCATCCCGGGCCACAAACGCGGCAAATCCGTTGTCGGAAACAGGCGTCAGGCTCCAGGCTTTTTCATATTCTCCCTCCCAGACCTCGCCGTTCACACAGACATTGAACGCCATTTCATCCAGATTGACAACAGCGGCAATGGATTCTCCATCTTGACTCACCTGCGGGGCCTGGACCCAGTTGAAACGGGATCGCCATTCATCAAACGGTACTTCCTTGAGTTCCGTGTCCCAGTCCCACGATCTGTTTTCATTCATAATTTTCTCCAAATCCTTACGCGGTTTTGGCCCTTCGGGTCCGGCCGGCCTGACAGTCGGACAATGCCAGATACAAGCCACCGACGGCCAGCTGGGCACAGTGCTCATGATCCGGCGGCAGGGACTGAAGGTAATCCACCACCTGTTCAGGAGTTATTTCCCATGCCTGATCAATGGTTTTTCCCCGGGCGAAAAGCACCACTGTATTACAGCAGGCAGTGGTGTTCAAGCATCCATGGGAAATGAATGACACCGAGTCCACCACGCCATGTTTCACTTTGATGAAAAATTCAACCGTATCCCCGCATTCACCCGTTCTTTTTCCATACCCGTCCGGATCATGTATCATCTCTTTATGTCCGGGGTCAAACGCCATTTCAAGATATTGAACGGAATGGCGGTTCCAGAAATCCAAATCGTTCATTTTCCACTCTCTCCATTCTGATATGCCATATGGTTTTATCAAATTCTTATATACCTTTTGGGGTCCCGAGGTCAACCGAAGATCGAAAAATCGATGGTCTTTGGTTTTGAAAACAATCACCCGGGTCTTGATTTTCCAGAATCGGGAGACTATGATCTTTTGATCATGAAACAGGTGCTCTTTGATTCAGGAAGCGGTCATGACCCATTTTGACATGACAATTATCGGCGGAGGAATTGTAGGGGTTTCCACGGCCCTGGCACTGCAGACACGGTTCCCCGATGCAACGGTTCTGCTGATCGAAAAAGAACACCGGTTCGCCGCTCACCAGACCGGACACAACTCCGGAGTGATTCATGCCGGAGTCTACTATTCCCCCGGCAGTCTGAAAGCGGATTTCTGCCGGCGCGGGTCACAGGCGACCCTGGCATTCTGTCAAGAACACCACATCCCGTTCAAACAATGCGGCAAGCTGCTGGTGGCCACAACCCCCGTCGAACAGGAACGGATGCAGGCACTGAAACAGCGCTGTATCCAAAACCGGATCCAGGTTTTTGACGTGAACCGGCAGGAACTCACGCGCATGGAACCCCATATTCAGGGGCTGGGGGCCCTGCGGGTCCCGGCCACCGGCATCTGCGATTTTGCACGGATCACCCGGAAAATGGCAGACCTGTTTCTGGCCCAGGGAGGACATATCCAGACCGGACAGCCGGTCACCCAGCTGATCGAAACCCGGGATCGGGTAAAAATTTTCACCCGGACCCGTTGCGTTTCCACCCACTACCTGGTGGTATGTGCCGGGTTGATGGCAGACCGTCTGGCAAAAATGATGCACATTGATATCGATTTTTCCATTCTGCCCTTCCGGGGGGAATATTTTCAGCTGCCCGCACACCGGTCCGATATCGTGTCCCGGCTCATCTATCCGATACCCGACCCGGACCTGCCCTTTCTGGGCGTTCATCTGACGCCCATGATCGATGGTCGCATCACTGTGGGCCCCAACGCGGTGTTGGGGTTTGACCGGGAAGGATATCCCCGGTTCAGCGCCAATGGTGCCGATATATCCGACATGGTTGTTTTCCCTGGTTTCTGGAAAGTCATGGCCCGACACCTGGGATCCGGTATCAAAGAACAGGTGGACTCGGTCTGGAAACCCGGATATCTGGCGCGGATCCGAAAATACTGCCCCTCTTTGACCCGGGCGGATCTGTTACCTTACCCTCCCGGGATTCGGGCCCAGGCGGTCACCCGGAACGGGGATCTGGTCCACGATTTCCTGTTCGCTCAGACCGCCCGATCCCTGCATGTCTGCAACGCCCCGTCCCCGGCAGCCACATCCGCCATCCCCATCGGCCAATACCTGCGGGACCGGGCAATTCATCTGTTTTGTCTCTGAAAAGTTCATACCCGCCCGGCCGGACTGGCCCCAGCCTTTAATGTCAAGGCGGACAGATTTATGAATCCGGCTCGATTTTGTCCAATCGATACCGCATCGAGCGTAAAGACAGATTCAGCAAATCCGCCGCTTTTTTCTTGTCACCGCCGGTCACCTTCAAGGCTTTTTTCAGATAGGCAGATTCAATCGCAGACAGAATTTCGTCCAGGTCGACACCCTGCTCCACCTGATTCAGGTCAAATCGACGATTTTCAATACCCTCGACCCACCGACGGGCTTTATGCATGGAAATGGTCAGGCTTTCCGGCAGAATGATGTTTGTGGAGGACAGGGCCACAGAGCGCTCAATCAGATTTTCCAGCTCTCTCACATTACCGGGAAACGAATATTTATTCAAAAAATCGATGGCATAGGAAGACAGTTTCACGATATCCCGGCCCATTTTCCGGGCGTATTTTTCAGCAAAATGCCGGGCCAGCACCGCCACATCTCCTGCACGTTCCCGCAGGGGCGGCACTTTGATGGGAATGACATTCAGCCGGAAAAACAGATCCTCCCGGAACCGCCCTTCCACCACTTCCTTGTCCAGCTGTTTGTTGGTCGCGGAAATGATCCGCACATCCACAGCAATTTCCGTGGTACCGCCCACCGGTTTGAAGGAGGTTTCCTGGACCGCCCGCAGCAGCTTGACCTGAAGCAACGGGGACAATTCACCAATTTCATCCAGAAAAATCGTGCCCTGGTCCGCCACTTCGAACAGCCCTTTTTTGTCCACCACCGCACCGGTAAACGAGCCCCGGACATGCCCGAAGAATTCACTTTCCATGAGCGTGTCCGGGATACCCCCGCAGTTGACCACCACAAAGGCCTGATCTTTTCGATCCGAGTGATCGTGAATGGCCCGGGCGATCAATTCTTTGCCGGTGCCGCTCTCCCCGGTGATCAGCACATTGGTCTTGGTGGCACTGATCTGCTGGATTCGTTGATAAATGGCGGCCATGCCCGGACTGTTGCCAATGATCCGGTCGAAATGCAGATAATCCTGGATCTCGGATTCCTGGTGCTGTTTTTCCTGTTCCAGGGTTTGAAGGGCCAGGGCCCGGGCGATGGTCTGTCGCAGTTCATCGTTGTCAAACGGTTTGGGGACGAAATCATACGCCCCTTTGTTCATGGCTGTCACCGCGAGTTCCGTGGTGGAATACGCGGAGATCATGATCACCACGGTGTCGGGATGCTGCTGTTTGACCTGCTTGAGTACTTCCAGGCCGGTGATGTCCCCTAAACGGATATCCACCAGCGCCAGATCATAGGTGTGACTGCCGATCAGCTTCAGTGCGCGTTTTCCGTTTTCAGCAGTGGTCACGCAATAATTTTCCCGGGACAGGAGCAGCTCCAGAAATTCCCGCATACTGGTGTCATCATCCACCACCAGTATCCTGGATTGGATGGGGGTCAGTTCATCAGACATGCCGCGACTCATAAACAAAAATACCGTCGACCATGGTGGCCACGGCCCTTCCCTGGACAGCCATGCCGGAGAACGGGGTGTTACGGCTTTTGGATATGAACCGGGCCGGGTCGATCATCCCGGTTTCATCCAGATCGATCAATGTCAGGTCGGCCGGGTTGCCAGGAGTAATGTCGTTATCGATTCCCAGGATTCGGGCCGGGTTTTTCGCCATTTTCACAATCAGGTCCTCCAGGGTCAGGTGGTTGTCCTGGACCAGTTTCAAAGACAGGGGCAACGAGGTTTCAAGACCCACAATCCCGAATGCGGCCCGGTCGAACTCCAGATCTTTTTCCTCCTGGCTGTGGGGCGCATGATCCGAGGCAATGACATCGACGGTACCGTCAGCCAGGCCCCGGATTACCGCCTGCCGGTCGTTTTCCGATCTGAGCGGCGGATTCATCTTGAAGCAGGCGTCATACCCTGTCACATCCGCATCGGTGAGGGTGAAATAATGGGGCGCGGTTTCACACGTCACCCGGACCCCCTGCTGTTTGGCTCTTCGGATCAGATCGATGGATTCTTCGCAGCTGATGTGGCAGAAATGCACATGGGCCCCGGTGAGCCGGGACAAAAGAATGTCTCTGGCCACCATCACGGCTTCCGCCGCGTTGGGGATCCCGGGGATGCCCTGGAACGTGGCGGGCAGTCCTTCGTTCATGGCACCGCCGTTCACGAGAGACAGATCTTCGGCATGGACGAACACCGGTATGGACAGCCCGTGACAATACTCCAGGGCCCGGCGCATGACCTGGGCGTTTTCCACGGGCCGGCCGTCATCGGAAACGGCTTTGATGCCTGCCAGCTGCATGTCCCGGATTTCCGAAAGATGGGTGCCGGCAGAGCCTTTTGTCACGGCGCCCACCGGATACACCCGGGCCCCTCTGGCAACACCGGCTTTTTGACAGACAAACGCGGTCACCTGACTGTTGTCGTTCACAGGCCGGGTGTTGGGCATGGCGCACACGGCAGTGAATCCCCCCCGGGCCGCGGCTGCCGCCCCCGTGGCAATGGTTTCCTTGTACTCATGGCCCGGCTCCCGCAGATGCACATGAATATCCATGAGCCCGGGCACCAGCACCAGGCCGGTGGCATCGATCACGTCTATATCGTCATCGTTTCCGGGCACGGAATCGGCCGGGTCCAGAATGGCGGCAATGGACTGTTTGCGGATCAGAACCGATCTGTATCCATCCATTTTTCCGGGATCCAGGACCCGGGCGCCTTTAATCAGTGTCTGCATATCTGTTTCCTCCCGCCACCAGATAATATAGAGCCATACGCAGGGCCACGCCGTGGGTCACCTGGTCCAGAATCATGGAACACTCCGCATCCGCGACATCACTGCTGATTTCCACCCCCCGGTTCATGGGCCCCGGATGCATGATGGTGACATCTTTTTTCGCCAGCGCCACCCGGTCCCGGTTCAGGCCGAACCAGCCGGCATACTCCCGTTCCGTGGGAAACAAGATATCATTCATCCGCTCTTTTTGAATCCGAAGCATCATGATCACATCCGCATCGGCCACGCACGCTTCCATACTGGGCGAGACCGTGCAGCCCAACGCTTCGATCCCCGCCGGAATCATGGTCAGCGGGGCACACACCGACACCCGGGCCCCCATTTTTGAAAATCCGATAATGTCGGACCGGGCCACCCGGGAATGGGCGATATCCCCGATCATGGCCAGTTTCAGTCCCTCGATCCCGCCTTTTTTTTCCCGGACGCTCATCATGTCCAGCAGGGCCTGGGATGGATGGGCATGGATCCCGTCCCCGGCATTGATCACGGAACAGTCCACCCGGTTTGCCACCAGGTGGGCCGCACCGGAAGAGGCGTGCCGCATCACGATCACATCCGGTCTCATGGCTTCCAGGTTTTTGACCGTGTCGATCAGGGTTTCCCCCTTGGCCATGGAGGACCCGGATTTGGCAATGGCCACGGAATCGGCGGACAGGCGCTTGGCGGCAATTTCAAAAGAGAGTTTGGTCCGGGTGGAGGGTTCCTGAAAAAACAGCACAATGGTCTTGCCCCGCAGGGTGGGCACTTTTTTCACCGGTCGCTGGGAAATCTCGTTCATGCCCATGGCCGTATCCAGGATCAGGGTGATCTCCGCCGGATCCAGGGAGTGGATATCCAGAATATCCTTTTTTGTGAATCGCATAATGCATCCTTCCATCAGTCGATCATATCAGCAGATCCCCGATCCGATGCCACCGGACACCGAATTGATCCCGGTCCCAGGACCAGTAGATCATAAATGCCCTGCCCTTGACGGCAGACAGGTCCACAAATCCCCAGAACCGGCTGTCATGGCTGTTGTCCCGGTTGTCTCCCATGACAAACAGCTTGTTTTCAGGCACCACCACCGGGGCCATGTTGTCCACATGGGTGGGCAGCCGGGAATACATGGCATAGGACTCATCGGTCACCGGATCTCCGTTGACATATAATTGCTTGTCCGCAATGGACACGGTGTCTCCGGCCACCGCCACCACCCGTTTGATAAAGTCTTTGGACGGATCCTCCGGATATTCGAATACCACGATATCTCCGGGCCGGGGATCCTTGAAAGGAATCAGGACCCGGCCGTCGGTAAAAGGGATCTTGACCCCGTAAATGAATTTGTTCACCAGAATCTGATCCCCGATCTGAAGGGTTTCCAGCATGGAACCGGAAGGAATCTTGAATGCCTGGACAATAAACGTACGGATGAACAAAGCGATCACAACGGCAATGAGAATGGCTTCAATATTCTCCCGCCAGGCGTTTTTCTTTTTTTTCATCTGAAATTCCACCTCTATGGCTGCCCGAACAGGTGCTGGGGCTGTCCCAAAAGAAATCTGGATTGCTGAATGGCAGACTTGAGAAGATCAGCGATCTTTCTGGCTTTGACCATGCTGGACAAAGGATGCGTGGACACCGGTTGCCCCTTGACCATGATGGTGCCGCTTTTCAGTTCCGCATAGCTCACCTGGCCATACGACCGGGCCACCCCTTCCGGATAATCATATCCATAGTCCACGATCTGGGTAAAGATCTTTTCATCGGAAATTGCCGTGAATTTCACCATTTCCTCATTGAGGATGGGAATGGGAACTCCCAGTCCCACGGACAGGGAACAGCCATATCCCCGGATGCTCTGGCCCACAAGCCAGTCAGCAGACATCTTTTTGAGATCTCCCATGACCATCAGCGTGCCGGCCGGCCCCAGGGGCACCCCGTTCAATCCCCGGTCCACCTCCGATTTGTGCTGGGTCCCGGTCCAGGTGACATACCCCTGGGCCCCGCCCAGAAAGATCCGGGTGCCCAGTCCGATGGTTTTCAGGTACGGATCGTTGAACAGCGGGCTCAAAGCCCCGGACGTGGAATAATTGGCATTGCCCATGCCGGGCTTCAATGTCCCCATGTACGTATATTTGGTGCGGTCCGACCGGTTGATGGCGCAATTGTAGTTCTGGTAGGCGTTTCTGGGATTCACCAGCATGGCATTGGGCAGTTGCTGAAGCGTCATGGTCTTTTCGATGCGCCGGTTGGGGTAACAGTCGGTGCCATAGGATTCCGCCCGGATCTCCACGGGTTTGCCCGCCACCAGATCCTGGATCACATGCCCCCCGCCATAATTGAAATCTCCGGGATGGCGCTTGTTCAACGGATCGTCATCACAGGTCTGGGTGGCCCCCAGGTAGCAGTCCACCGCTGCGATACCCGAATAGGCCGGCACATTGTTGAACCAGGTTTTCGTGGTACGTATCACGGGTTTCGACTGGCCGATGTTGATGAACGCTCCCGAAGAACACATGGGTGCGAATGTGCCGGTGGTGACCACATCC
This sequence comes from Desulfotignum sp., assembly GCA_011389555.1. GTDB lineage: Bacteria > Desulfobacterota > Desulfobacteria > Desulfobacterales > Desulfobacteraceae > Desulfotignum. The sequence goes on from JAABUD010000225.1 coordinate 50,030, forward strand.
ACCTGCCTTGCCGCTTCCACGACGCCGTTTTCCTTTGCAATGTCGATAATTTCTTCGGCAGTGACCACCACGGCCTCTCCCCGGGCGATCTTCCGGTTGATCTGTTCATAGGTTTTATTGATTGTGAACTCGCTCATGATTTTCCTTCACCCACCGCCTTGATTTTGGCGGTGATATTGTTTTCGATCCAGTTGGGATCCCACCATTCCAGCGGATTGACAAACACATTGTGCACGATCATGGAAAAATGCAGATGATCTCCGGCCGCCAGTCCGGTCATGCCGGTGTTGCCGATGATATCGCCTTTTTCGACCCGGTCCCCTTCTGACACCGCCATGTTGCTCAGATGAGAATACAGGCTGGCCAGGCCGAACCCATGGTCGATGATCACGGTATTGCCGAAAATCCCCACCGGTTGTGCCATGATGATTCGACCCGAATTGGCGGCTCCCACCGGGGACAGGGCCGTGGATGCCAGATCGATGCCCATGTGACGGGACTGCCCGATTTCCTTTCCATTGTAGGTATAGGTGCGCCGGTCTCCGAATCCGGCCCGGGTGGCCCCGGCCATCCGTTCGAATTTTTTGTCCCACAGTATCTGCGGCTCGGTGTCCGCCGGAATGGACAGCACTTTTTTTACGTTGGCATTTCGAAGTTCGGTGTTGACCACCTGAAATTTTTCCAGAAGCGGGTTGTCGGCTTTTTCAAACTGCGCTTCCCGGTCTCCAAGATGAAAATCCGGCATGGTCAACCCTAAAAACGAATCGGAAATCGTGAGCACATCCGATTTGAACCCGCGATCCCGAATGTAATGATAAAATCCTTTGCGGGTCGTATTTCCTGCGGCATCCTCGGCCGTGACCCAGATCCGGGTGCCCGGCCCCTGGGTATGATCCAGCGCAAAAAACGCCGCGTGGATATCGGTTTGATCAAACATTCCGGAATGGCCGGGAAAAAACCGGTCCCCCACCCGAATGCCGCTTTTCACATCCGGTTCGAACAGTTTATAGATCACCAGGCCGGCACCGCCCCGTTCCACATTGTGCTGCCGGGTCAACACTTCGATTTTTGGGGGGCGGGTGTCGATGATGACCGACAGGGTTTCCTCCGATAGATTTCCCCGGTTCCACCCCCGCCAGGATTGATCCCGCACCTGGATATGAAGCGTGGCCGTTCCATCATTCAGACCATGCCGATTGACTTCCACGGGAATGACCAGCCGGTCTTCCATCCGGTTTTTTCCGGGAAACAGGGTGAAAACCGGCGCCGGCGGATACGTTTTTTTCAAAAGGGTCTTTTCGATATCCTGTTGAATCAGGCGGACCTGAACCTCTCTGAGTCCGGTTTTCGCGTCTTTGATATCCAGGGACAGCGCCATCCGGTCTTTGATATACATGGCTGGCAGATCGACTGCCAGCCCGGGGGACGTTCCTTCGAATCGATATGTCAATACCCATATCAAGAGGACCAGAATCCCGGCAAAAATCACCAGAACAAAAAGCTTTTTCATTAAAAATACTCATCTTTTCAATTGGTTATAGTTATCCAAAGCGAAATGCCCATAAAAATACCAGCTTGGCCAAAACTTATCAAGGTATTTTACATTCTTGACTTTTTGGATCTCAGATTATAGGTTGAAACCGCATTGAAAATACAAATTTTACATCAGAACAAGGATTGTCCATGACCAATTTTTTTTTTGAAATGATCGACACCCCTGCCCCCCGCTTTTTTTTGATGGCCGGACCCTGTGTCATCGAAGATTTCGATACCACGTTTCAGATCGCCAAAACCCTGAAAACCATGACCACGGATCTGGGCATTCCTTTTATCTTCAAGGCCTCCTTTGACAAAGCCAACCGCACATCTGTCCAGTCCTTCCGGGGCCCCGGATTCAAACAGGGGCTGTCCATTCTGGCAGACATCAAATCCCGCCTGGACCTGAAAGTGATTTCAGACATTCATCTGCCGGATCAAGCCGATCCGGCGGCCCGGGTTCTGGATGTGATCCAGATTCCGGCATTTTTATGCCGACAGACCGACCTGATTGTGGCCGCGTGCCAGACCGGCTGCCCGGTGAGTGTCAAAAAAGGTCAGTTCCTGGCCCCTCTGGACTGCAAAAACATTCTTGACAAAGCCGCTTCCACCGGCAACTCCCATATCGCCATCACCGAACGGGGCACCAGTTTCGGGTACAACAATCTGGTGGTGGATTTCCGGTCCATTCATATCTTGACACAGATGGGCGTACCCGTGATATTCGATGCCACTCACAGTGTTCAGCTTCCCGGCGGGGGCCTCACCTCTTCCGCCGGAGACCGGCAGTTCATTCCCACGCTGGCCAAAGCAGCGGTTGCCGCGGGCACCCACGGTCTGTTCATGGAAACCCACCCCGATCCCGAAAAAGCGCTGTGTGACGGTCCCAATTCCATGCCCTTGACCGACATGGCCCCCTTGCTCACCACACTTCTGGCCATTAAAAAATGCAGTTGAACTCCCGGATGACAGCGTCTCTGAAACAGATCCAACTGCTGGTTCTGGATGTGGACGGGGTCTTGACCGACGGCCGGATCATTTATACCGATTCCGGAGAACAGATCAAACAGTTTTCATCCCGGGACGGTCTGGGGTTGCGCCTGCTCATGGACAACGGCATTCAGGTGGGTCTCATCACCGGACGCCGTTCCGGGGCGCTCACCCACCGCTGTAAAAACCTGGGCATCGACCTGGTGTTTGACGGTATTTTCAACAAGGCCGAGGCCCTGGACCGAATGGCGCAGCAGACCCGCATCGATCCTTTTGCCATGGCATTCATGGGAGACGACCTGATCGACCTGCCGGCCATGGCCCGGGCCGGGGTGGCCATTGCGGTGGCAGATGCGGTCGATGAAGTCAAAGCCCGGGCCGATCTCGTCACCCGGGCCGCCGGGGGCCACGGGGCCGTCAGGGAAATCTGCGAAGCGATCCTCAAATCCGCGGGCCTGTGGGAAACCGCTTTGACACCCTTTCTGGCATGAACCGCTTTATTTTCAAAAACCCCCGGGTTCTGGCCATACTACTCCTGTGTGTCCTGGCTGCCGGTGCCGGTATCGTTTTCTTCATCCCCGCCATGATGAATGCGCCGCAAAGCGTCACAAACTTTCACATCGATTCTGAAGCCGCCCTGAAACTGGGTGCCATGAAACAGATTTCAAAAAAAAACGGCATCACGGAATGGGAACTGGAAGCCGCCACCGCCACCCTGGCAAAAGAACGGAATCAAGCCATACTGACCCGGGTTCATGTGGTATTTCATACCCGCCACGAGGATACCGTGGTTTTGACATCCGACCAGGGAATTCTGGACACCGAGACCCACGATATGGATTTTACTGGAAATGTGGTGGTGCAACACCAGACATACACCCTGAAAACTGATAAGTTGCATTATAAAAAAAAACCACATATAATACATGCCGATACAAAGGTTTGGCTTGAGACGGCCGATGCGGCCATGGAAGCGGACACCATGGAATTTAGTATCAATGACAATCAGATAATTTTACAAGGACAGGTTAAAGGAACATTCAGTGAAAACTTCAAACTGCCGTAAATGTATGGCCGGGATCATCGGACTGTTGGTTTTCACTTTGATATCCCAGACTGCATCCGGGGAAAAAAATGAAACCAACGGGGCACCCTCTGTTGAAAAACCATTACATATCACTGCGGATAACATGGTGGCCCGCCAGAATGATTCCATGGTGGAATTTATCGGCAATGTCAATGCCACCCAGGAGGATATGCGTCTTGTGGCTGAATCGTTGAAACTGTTTTTGCATGATTCTCAGCCGGACACGGAAAACACGGCAGATACCCGCCGGATCCAGAAAATCGTGGCCACCGACAATGTCGAGTACACGGCCGGTGACCGGCATGCCGTGGCGGACCAGGCAGTGTATACGGCCGAGGATGATATCCTGGTTCTCACCGGCCGTGAAGTCAAACTGCTCACCGGTACCAGCTGGGTGAGCGGCACAAAGATCACCTTGTTCAGAAAACAGGACCGGGTCCTGGTGGAAAGTGATGGTAAAACCCGGGTTCAAGCCCTGTTCAACCCGGAAGACCGTCCTGCTGATCAATAAATAAATGACTGAGCTTTCACTCAATAGGCTGGTAAAGACCTATCAAGGAAAAACAGTGGTGAATCAGGCCGATCTGACGGTCATGCCGGGTCGGGTGACCGGACTGCTCGGACCCAACGGTGCCGGGAAAACCACTACGTTTTACATGACCGTGGGCATGATCAGACCCGACACCGGCCATGTCTTTCTGGGTGAAGAAGATATCACCCAGTACCCCATGTATATCCGTGCCAGAAAAGGAATCGGCTACCTGCCCCAGGAAAGCTCCATTTTCAAAAAACTGACGGTCGAAAAAAATATTACTGCGATTCTGGAGGTGTTGCCCGACCCTGTGGTTCCGGTTCAGTCCAAAGCAGCGGATCTGATGCAGGAACTGGGCATCCAGGGGCTGGCCCGCCAGAAAGCGGCATCCCTGTCCGGAGGCGAACGCAGACGGCTGGAGATCGCCAGGGTTCTGGCCACCGACCCGTTGTTCATTCTACTGGACGAACCGTTTGCCGGCATCGATCCGCTGGCTGTGATGGATATCCAGCAGATCATCACCCAGCTGACCCGAAAAGGAATCGGGGTGCTCATCTCCGACCATAATGTCCGGGAAACGCTGGGGGTTTGTGACCATGCGTATATCATGAGTCAGGGAGAAGTGATTGAATCCGGTCCGCCGGACCGGATCATCTCCAGTGCCATTGCCAAAAAAACGTATCTGGGAGATAATTTCAGGCTGTAACATGGAACTAGGCTTTCAACAGAACCTCACATTGACCCAGCAGCTGGTGATGACCCCCCAGCTCCAGCAGGCCATCAAACTGCTGCAGCTGTCCCGTGTCGAGCTGGCGGAAATGATTCAGCAGGAGATGGAACAGAATCCGGCACTGGAAGAACAGGCCCCGGACGAGCCGGTTGACCGGGCATTGTCCGACCCGGCAACGGACACACCGGGACCTGACGGGGACACACCGGTCAAGGAAATCACCATCGATGAAAAAGTGCAGCCGGACACGGACTGGGAGAATTATATCAATGAATACAATTCCACCGGACGGATTCAAACAGAGACCGAACATACCGAAGCCCCCAATTTCGAGGCGTTCACTTCCGAAAAAACCACTCTGGAGGCCCATCTGAAATGGCAGTTGATGCTCCAGGCTCTGGACAAGGCGGATGAACAGATCGGTCACATGATCATTGACAACCTCAACCCGGACGGATACCTGTGCACGGCAACAGCCGAGATCGCCCAGGCGGCCGAGGTGGAGACAGAACAGGTGGAAAAGGTTTTATCCGTACTGCAAACACTGGACCCGCCGGGCGTGTGTGCCAGAAATTTGTGTGAAACCCTGCTCATCCAGGTGAAACAGCTGGGGATTGAAAACCCGGTGCTCACCGAAATCATCAAACACCATCTGAAAAATCTGGAAAACCGGAACAGCCGGAAAATTGCCAAGGCGTTGCGTATTTCCGTGGATGATGTCCGGACTGCGGTAAACATCCTCCAATACCTGGAACCCAAACCGGGCAGAAAATTTTCCCATGAAGAACCCGCCTATATCATTCCCGATATTTATGTCTATAAAGTGGCAAATGGATTTAAAATCGTCATGAATGATGACGGGTTGCCCAAGCTGCGCATCAACCGTTTTTACAAAAACGCCATTGCCGAAGGAAAAAAAATTTCCAGGGAGACCCGGGTGTATCTCAACGAAAAAATGCAGTCCGCTTCCTGGCTGATCAAGAGCATTCACCAGCGGCAGAAAACCATCTACCTGGTCATGGAAAGCATTATCAAATTTCAGCATGAATTCTTTGAAAACGGCATCACTCACCTGCGTCCTCTGATACTCCGGGACATTGCCGAAGATATCCAGATGCATGAATCCACCATCAGCCGGGTCACCACCAATAAATATGCCTATACGCCCCAGGGACTGTTCGAACTCAAATATTTTTTCAACTCATCCATCGAACGGACCGGCCGCGAATCAATGGCATCCGCCAGTGTCAAGGAAAGGATCCGACTGCTGATCGAAAAAGAAGATCCTGCCGCTCCGTTAAGTGATGATCGCATTGCCGGTATTCTTCAGAAATCCGACATACAGATCGCCCGAAGAACCGTTGCCAAATACCGGAAGGTGCTCAATATTCTGCCTTCCAACAAACGTAAACAACTTTAGGGGGGTGTTTCATGCAAACGACTGTGACCTTTAAAAAAATCGATCCTTCCGATCCATTAAAGTCTTACGTGAACAAAAAAATCGATAAATTCGATCGGATGCTGGACAGCCCGGCAGAAGCCCATGTGGTATTGTCGGTGGAAAAAATAAGGCACATTGCGGAAATCACACTGACCTGTGACAAACTCAACATTCATGCCAGAGAATCGTCTGAAAACATGTACTCTTCCATTGACAGCCTCATGGACAAAGTCCGGGTACAGATCAAAAAACACAAGGAAAAAATCAAACAGCACATGTCCGGTAAAAAGCAGAGTCTCCTGGACACGGCGGAATTCGACCGCAGCCCCATGCAGCAGCCCGAGTTCCAGGGATTCGATGATCTGGTCATGGAGCCTTTGGACACCAAACCCATGGATATCATCGATGCGGTCAACGAGTTCAACAGCGGCCGCCATACGTTTTTTGTGTTCAACAATGCCCGAACCGAACAATTGAATGTTCTTTACAAACACAACAATGGAAAACTGGGATTGATCCAGCCCGGGGGATAGTCGAAACCAATATGAAACTCAGTCAATTACTCACAAAAGAGTCTATTGTGGCGGATCTGGCATCCACCAACAAACACGGCATCATTCAGGAACTGGCCCGGGCCGTGGCACCGGCTGCCAATATTCCCGCCGAGGATATCGCAGCGGTTCTGATGGAAAGAGAATCACTGGGAAGTACCGGCATCGGGGGCGGTATTGCCATTCCCCACGGAAAACTAGCGGCCGTCAACGAGATCATACTGGGGTTCGGGCGCAGCAAAACCGGTGTGACCTATGATTCACTGGATGGAAAACCGGTCCATATTTTCTTTCTGCTTTTGACCCCGGAAAATTCCACGGGCGGGCATTTGAAAGTTTTGGCTCAGATTTCCAAACTGTTGAAAATGGACCATTTTAAACAGGAGTTGATCAATGCTGAAACCATGGATGACATCCATGAATTTATTCTGGAACAGGATGAAACATTTTAAATGAAACCGTTACCGGTATTCATCATCACCGGACTGTCGGGTTCCGGGAAAACCACGGCCATGCAGGCATTCGAGGATGCATCTTTTTACTGCGTGGACAATATGCCCCTGGAACTGGTACCCCGGTTTCTGGAACTGCCTTTTAAGCAGAGCCCGGACATCAAGGGCATTGCCTTTGTCATGGATATGCGGTCCAGAACCTTTGCGACCCATTACACCGCCGGGATCGGTGCGATTGAAGATCTGGGTATTTCTCCGGAAATTATTTTCCTGGAAGCGGATGTGGATACCCTGGTCAAACGGTTCAGCCAAACCCGGCGGCAGCATCCGGTAAGCGGCAAAGAAAGTCTGCTGGAAAGCATTCATTCAGAGATCCACTCTTTGCGCCTGATCAAATCAACGGCTCACCATATTATCGAAACCAGCCGTTTGAGCGTCCACCAACTCAAAGCCACGATCCTGGACCTGATCAGCCGCGGCAGTGGAAATCCCATCAAAATGAAAATCAATGTATTGTCTTTCGGGTATAAATACGGCATACCAGGGGATGCGGATCTGGTCATGGATATGCGGTTTCTGGCCAATCCCTATTTTGAACCCTTGTTGAAACATCTGGATGGCGAGTCGAAAGCCGTGCGGGAATTTGTGTTATCCAATCCGGAAACCCGGACATTTCTGGAAAAATTCACGCAGCTGCTTGACTATCTGATTCCTTTGTATCAAAGGGAGAACAAGGCGTATTTTACCATTGCGGTGGGTTGCACCGGCGGACGTCACAGAAGCGTCGTGATTGCCCGCAGCCTTTTTGAACACCTAAACCATAAAAACCGTCATCCCGGACTGATTCACCGGGACATCGATCGGGATATCAGGGAAATATGATTGGCATACTTGTCGTGGCCCATGCAGAGCTGGGCCAGACCCTCATTGACACAGTGGAATTTATTCTGGGCAGTGAACAGGAACACATCATGTCGGTTTCCATCGACATTCAACAGAATCCTGAACACTTGAGAAAGAAAATCAAACAGGGCATTGCCAAAGTCCGGTCGGAAAACGGTGTGATTATCCTGACGGACATGTTCGGCGGCACCCCTTCCAACCTGAGTTACTCTCTTCTGGAAGAAGGCACCGTGGAAGTCATTTCCGGAGTCAATCTTCCGATTCTTCTGAAGGCGGTGACTGCCCGGAAAAAGATGAACATGGAAACATTAACGGCCGCCCTGGTGGATCATGGCAAAAAAAGCATTTCTCTTGCCAGCGGGATTCTCAAAGGCACCGGACGAAACTGACAGTCGTCTCCAAGGACGCTGATCCCACGGCAATTGTCGTCAAACCACGTAAGTTTGGATAGGAGATCAACAATGAGTATCAAGATCGGAATCAACGGATTCGGCCGCATCGGCCGACTGGTGTTCCGGGCGGCAATGACCCGTCCGGAACTGGAAATCGTGTGTATCAACGATCTGACCGACACCCGGACCACGGCGCACCTGCTGCAGTTTGATTCGGTACACGGACAGCTTGACAAACCGGTCACCGCACACGAAGACCGTATCGAGGTGGACGGCAGACAGGTGAAAGTCACCGGGTTCAAAGATCCGGCCCAGATACCCTGGAAAGATCTGGAAGTGGATATCGTCATGGAGTGTACCGGCATCTTCCGGGACCGCCAGGGCGCATCCAAACACCTGGATGCCGGTGCCAAAAAAGTGATCATTTCAGCGCCTGCCACAAATCCGGATATCACCATTGTCATGGGGGTCAACCATGACATGTATGACCCGTCTTCCCACCATATCCTCTCCAATGCATCGTGTACCACCAACTGTCTGGCACCCGTGGCCAAGGTGCTTCTGGAAAATTTCGGTATCCTGTCGGGCATGATGACCACCATCCATGCCTATACCGGGGACCAGCGGATACTGGATTTTCCCCACAAGGACCTGCGCCGGGCCAGGGCCGCCGGCCTGTCCATGATTCCCACCACCACGGGGGCGGCCAAGGCGGTGGCCCTTGTTTTGCCGGAACTCAAGGACAAGCTCAACGGCATGTCGGTGCGCGTGCCCACCCCCAATGTGTCCATGGTGGACCTGGTGGTGCTGACACAAAAAGACAACCTGACGGTCGAACAGGTGAATCAGGCCCTGGAAACCGCGGCATCTCAAAGCCTGAAAAACATTCTGGGCTACAGCGACCTGCCGCTGGTATCCATTGATTACAATTCCAATCCGCTGTCCTCGATTGTGGATGCCGGATGCACGGATGTAATCAACGGCAATATGGTCAAAGTCTATGCCTGGTATGACAACGAGGCCGGGTATTCCCACCGGATGATCGATCTGGCCGAACTCATCGGAAACGCTTTGTAACAGACACAGGAGATCTTTATGACACGAACCCCTTTGATCGCCGGTAACTGGAAAATGTTCAAAACCGGACCCGAAGCCGTGGATACCGCCACACAGCTGGCAGCCGCCTGCGCTGATGTGCGGGACAAGGAGATCATGATCGCGCCGACCTATGTGTGTTTGCCCCTGGTGGCAACCGCCATTGCAAACACCTCTTTGCACCTGGGCGCCCAGAACCTGCACTTTGAAAAACAGGGGGCGTTCACCGGTGAAATATCAGCGGACATGCTTGCTGCCGCCGGCGTGGAATATGTCATCATCGGCCATTCAGAAAGACGTCAGTATTTTTTTGAAACCGATGACATGGTGAACAGAAAAATTCAGGCCGCTGTTGCGGGCCGGCTCAAACCGATTCTGTGCATTGGTGAAACACAGGCCCAGCGGGAAGCGGGAAACACATTTTTAACCCTTGACAAGCAGGTGGCAGATGGGGTAAAAGGCGTTGATTCGAAACTGTTGCAGGACCTGGTGATTGCCTATGAACCGGTGTGGGCCATTGGAACCGGCGAAACCGCCGGCCCCGACCAGGTGGAAACCGTTCACAGTTATCTGCGGACAATGCTTGACACACAGATATCATCGGATCTGGCACAAACCGTCAGAATACTTTACGGCGGATCTGTGAAGCCGGACAACATAGCAAATTTAATGCGCATTCAAGATGTGGATGGTGTGCTGGTGGGTGGCGCCAGTCTCGATGCCGGAACCTTTACTGAACTTGTAAAATATGATTGATACCCAATGATGACAACACTGATCACTACCTTGCATGTAACCGTCTGTATACTCCTGATCCTGATTGTGCTGCTCCAGAGCGGCAAAGGCGCGGAAATGGGCGTATCCATCGGCGGGGGCGGGAGCCAGACCCTGTTTGGCGCATCCGGCCCGGCTTCCATTCTGACCAAAATCACCACGGTTGTTGCCATCGTGTTCATGGTGACATCTCTGACCCTGGCCTATTTTTCCGGTCACAAGGCAGAAAAAAGTATCATTACACCCCAGTCGGCCCCGGTTCAGCAGACGACCGACCCGGTGTCCGAATAGAGTTTGATATGCCGGCCGAAGTGGTGGAATAGGTAGACACGCACGCTTGAGGGGCGTGTGGGGCGACCCGTGGGAGTTCAAATCTCCCCTTCGGCACCATAATTTGACAGCCATGGGCAGCAATGTTCATGGCTGTTTTTATTTGACAGCCCTGCCCTGATACAGAAACGCTTGATTTTTCAGGAAGTCTGCTTACATTATAGGCCATTATGAAACCAACACAGATCCAACAGGCACAAAATCCCAAGGAAATTGAAAAAGAGCTGGGAGAATTTTTACATAAAAAATTCGGCGGCAGCGTCCGGATCATTTCTCCCTCCACCCAGCCCCAAAAATCAGTGGAAACCGGTCACACGCCGAACAATAAAAAAAACGAGCTGGTGAACTTCACCATCAAACCGGCGGAACTCATTGCGTATCTCGATCAGTATGTGGTCCGGCAGGATCAGGCCAAATCGATTCTGGCCACGAAAATATGCACCCATTTCAATCGAATCCGTCACCAGGAAACCCGTGAAGACAAAGGATCCAAAATCACGGGCCATATCAAATCCAACATTCTGATGCTGGGGCCCACCGGTATCGGCAAAACCTATCTGATCAAACTCATTGCCAGAAAAATCGGGGTCCCTTTTGTCAAGGCGGATGCCACCAAGTTTTCGGAAACCGGATACGTGGGCGGCGATGTGGAGGACCTGATCCGGGACCTGGTCAAGGAAGCGGAAGATGATATTGAACTGGCGGAATGCGGTATTGTGTACCTGGATGAGATCGATAAAATTGCGGGCAGTCCCGATGTCATCGGTGCCCAGGTTTCCAGATCCGGGGTCCAGCGGGCATTGCTCAAACCCATGGAAGAAACGGAAGTGGATCTGAAGGTCCCCCATGATCCGGTGTCCATGATGCAGGAACTCGAACGGTTTCAACGGACCGGAAAACGCGATGTCCGGCGGGTGAACACAGCCAATATCCTGTTCATCCTGAGCGGGGCGTTCACCGGCCTCACCGACCGGGTCCGACAGCGGTTGGCCCGCCAGACCATCGGGTTCAATTCCCGACCCGGCAGTCACGACGACGAGAGTTCCCTGCTGAAGCAAACCCGGGCCGAAGACCTGGTCAAGTTCGGTTTTGAATCGGAATTCATCGGACGGGTTCCTGTGCGGTGCATTCTGGATACATTGAGTGAAACCGATCTGTACACCATTCTCAAAATGCCCAACAATCCGGTGATCTTGAACAAACGTCTGGATTTTGCCGCATATGGCATTGACATTGTCTTTGACGATGATGCACTGAAAATAGTAGCACACCGGGCATTCAAGGAAAATACCGGGGCCAGAGGCCTGGTGTCGGTGGTGGAAGATGCATTGCTGCCTTTTGAAGAAAAACTGCCTTCCTGTCAGATTTCCCGGCTGGTGGTGAACGACCAGGTAATCAACGATCCTTTAGGCATGCTGAATGATCTGTTGAGTGACGCGCCGGCACATGACTGGGAATCGCTGCATCAGCAGGCTTCGGAAACGCAGCACCGGTATATCACCCAATATATCCGGGAAAATGCGGCCACCCTGGTTGCCACCCATGGACTGAATTTATCTTCGATCCGGTGTGAAATGGCAGCCCGGTATTTTTCTACCCATGTCCTGGAGATTGATGATGCTGTCAGCCGCATTAAAACGCACTATGATTCAGTCAAGGAGATTGAACGGGAAATCTCCAGAAACTTGGGGATCGACATTCTATTCGAGGAAGATGCCGTTGATTTTCTCATGACACAATTCATCGATCACGGGGTGTCGGTTGAAGACATTTTATCCACACTCCATAACGCGTTTTATGACGGGCTGAACCTGATCAGGGAGAAAACCGGCAAACACCGCTTTTTTATGACAAAAGCGGATCTGCAGGACAGTGAGGCCTATCTGAACCAACTTATCAGGAAAGAAATCAAATGATTGGAATCTCAAAACTGTATTGTGCCACGGTGGAACCCTCGGACACGCTGCGCTATTCGCGTCAGTCAGGGTCGCTTCCTTCTCACCTGCTCCAGTTTTCCATTGACAAGAAACCCGTGGTGGTCTGGAACATGACCCAGCGGTGCAATTTAAAATGTGTGCACTGTTACGCCCGGTCCGAAGACATTTCCTATGACAACGAACTGAACCGGGATCAGGCCCTTGCCATGATGGATGATCTGGCGGATTTCGGTGTGCCGGTGCTGCTGTTCTCCGGCGGCGAGCCTCTGGTACACCCCCGGCTGGTGGAATATGCCCAATATGCCGTATCCAAGGGGATGCGCGCCGTGATTTCCACCAACGGCACCCTGATCACCAAAGAAAAAGCCAAAATACTCAAAGACATCGGCCTGTCCTATGTGGGCATCAGCCTGGACGGGCTGGAACCCACCCATGACCTGTTCAGGGGCGTGCCCGGATCTTTCAAACGGGCCATGGCCGCCATTGAACACTGCCAGGCAGCCGGCATCAAAGTCGGATTGCGGTTCACCATCAACAAGCGCAATGTCCAGGACATCCCCGGTATTTTCGATCTTCTGGAAGAAAAAAACATTCCCCGGGCCTGTTTCTATCACCTGGTGTATTCCGGCCGGGGATCTGAGATCGCCAAGGAAGACCTGACCCATGAAGAAACCCGGCAGGTGCTGGATCTGATCATGGACCGGACAAAAGACCTGCACGACCGGAACAAGCCCAAGGAGATTCTGACCGTGGACAACCATGCGGACGGGCCTTATCTTTACCAGCGGCTTTTCAAAGAAGATCCGCAGCGGGCCGCCGAAGTTCTGGAACTTCTGGAGATGAACGAAGGCAACAATTCCGGAAGAGGCATCGGGTGTATCTCCTGGGACGGAGAAGTGTATCCGGATCAGTTCTGGCGGGAAAAATCTTTGGGCAACATCAAGGATCGTCCGTTTTCACAGATCTGGACGGATGAATCCAATGAATTTCTGATGAAAATGAAAGAAAAGAAAAAACATGTCAAGGGCCGGTGCGCCACCTGCCGGTGGCTGGATATCTGTGCCGGCAATTTCAGGGCCAGAGCGGAATCCGTGGCCAACGACCCCTGGGATTCAGACCCGGCGTGCTATCTCACGGACCAAGAAATTTCAAAGGAGAAATAAGATGCTGTTTCCCGATTACAGAGCCCGGCGGATGCGGGCGACTCCCACCCTCCGGCGCATGATCCGGGAGACGCTTCTCTCCCGGAACGATCTGATCCAGCCGATGTTTGCCATCCAAGGCCGCCAGGTCAAAAAACCCATTGAATCCATGCCCGGTCATTTTCAGATGTCGGGTGATTATATTGTCGAGATGGCAAAACAGGCCAAAGATGCGGGCATTCCCGCCATCATTCTGTTCGGCATCCCGGACAAAAAAGACCCCTTGGCCACCCGGGCCTATGCCCCTGACGGAATTGTCCAGAAAACCGTGGCCAAAATCAAGGATGCGGTGCCGGATCTCACCGTGATCACGGATGTGTGTCTGTGCGGTTACACAGATCACGGCCATTGCGGGGTGGTGGATAACGGCATCATCGACAATGACGCATCTTTGGACCTGCTGGCAAAAGTCGCGCTGTCCCACGCCAAAGCCGGCGCCGACATGGTGGCCCCGTCCGACATGATGGACGGCCGGGTCGCAGAGATCCGCCAGACACTGGATGAAGACGGATATGATCACATACCGGTCATGTCCTATGCCGTGAAATATGCCTCCGCGTTTTATGGGCCCTTTCGCCAGGCCGCCGACTCTTCCCCGCAGTTCGGAGACCGGAAAACCTATCAGATGGATCCGGCCAATGCCATGGAAGCCATCCGGGAAGCGACCATGGATATTGAAGAAGGGGCGGACATCATCATGGTCAAACCGGCCCTGGCCTATCTGGACATTATTTTACGCCTGAAGCAGGAAATCGATCTGCCCATTGCCGCGTACAATGTATCCGGAGAATACAGCATCATGAAGGCTGGAGAAATGATGGGGTGGGTGGATGCCACCGCATTGATACTGGAAACCCTGACTGCGATCAAACGGGCCGGGGCGGATATGATCCTGACCTATTCCGCCATTGACGTGGCCCGTGCTCTGGAGGCATCATGACGCATCCCGAAACCCATCGCCATCCGTCTTCAGTTTCTGGGAGCACCACCGGTCATCCATCTGCCGGCATCCACACCCTGCGCCTGGTGGCATGGGAAACCACCCGGCGCTGCAATCTTTCCTGCAAGCACTGCCGGGCCGGGGCCGAAGATCACCCCTATGAAAACGAACTGACCACCCGGCAAGCGTATACCCTGCTGGATCAGATCCGGGAAGTGGGCACGCCCATCATTATTCTCACCGGCGGGGAGCCGCTGCTTCGAGAAGATATTTTCGACATTGCCGCCTATGGCAACCGCATCGGACTGCGCATGGTCATGGCTCCCAACGGCACATTGCTCACACCGGAAATTGTGGAAAAACTCAAGCAAAGCGGCATCCAGCGCATCAGCGTGAGTCTGGACGGGGCATCCCCGCAGACCCATGATGATTTCAGGGGATTGGATCGCGCGTTTGATGACGCGATCCGGGGAATCCAGTATGCCAAAGCCGGGGGCCTGGAATTTCAGATCAACACCACCATTACCAAAACCAATCTGAAAGAGATCCCTGCCATTCTGAAGCTGGCCGAAGATCTGGGTGCTGTGGCCCATCATATTTTTCTGCTGGTACCCACGGGCCGGGGGAAATATATCGTGGATTCAGGCATCGATGCCGTCGAATATGAGCAAACCCTGAACTGGTTCTATGACCAGCGGGAGAAAACCCCGCTCCAGTTGAAAGCCACCTGTGCCCCCCATTATTACCGGATTCTGCGCCAGCGGGCGCATGCCGAAGGAAAAACCGTGTCTTTTGAAAGCCATGGTCTGGATGCGGTCACAAGGGGATGTCTGGCCGGCACGGGTTTCTGTTTTATTTCCCATGTGGGCCGGGTGCAGACCTGCGGATTTCTGGATGTGACCTGCGGCAATATCCGGGAAGAATCCTTCAAAGATGTATGGGAAAACTCCCGGGTGTTCAATGAATTAAGAGATTTTTCTAATTTGACGGGCAAATGCGGTGCATGTGAATACAAGCGGGTCTGCGGCGGTTGCCGTGCCCGGGCCTATGAAGCCACGGGCAGCTACCTGGCCGAAGAACCGTTGTGCACATACCAGCCTTCAAAAAAAGTGTGACATGAGACACGTTCCGGTGCCCGGTTCCCCTGAAGTACCCATGTCGACGGCATTCAACGGTCGATGGCATTCAATGTCAGGGTGATGGGCCGGTCTTCCGCCGACCGGCTGTCACACCGCACCGGCCCGGGTTTCCGGAAATGATCCCCGCCCGGTTCAGCGGCCAGCCATTTTTCACGCATCCCTTTGAACACCCGGAATGCATTGGATGACAGATCCACCAGACTTTTTTCCATGACCAGTTCCAGCCGGCCTTTGCGTTCTTCCAGATGCATCAGACGGGCAATGGGAATCCCGATGGGTTCCCAGTTTTCAAACGGCTGTTCCAGATTTTTAATGGCTGCCATCTGACCGGTTTTTCCATGGGCGATCAAATGAAACGCGGTCATGCCCAGGTTATAGGTATAATGACAGTCAAACGCCGTGGGATCGCAACCCCGGCCGTCATATCCATAAAAATGGGTCTGAATTTTGAAATCCGGTTCCGACCGGCGGAAAATTTCTTTGACCGGACCGGGAATCTTTTGGTCCGTTTCCAGAAGTCCGGCATTGATCAGGGCCTGTTTCAGGGTTTTCAATGACATGATGCCCGGTTTGACCAGAAGATAGACCGCGTCTGGATCGGTAAACAACGCCGGGGCATACCGGTCGGGATCCAGGTTCCGTGACCGCATGAAAGACTGGTAATAGGACTGGCTGATACCGATTTTATAGCGACCCTGCTCTTTGAGCGCCCCGAGATATTCCTTGACCATATCCATGATAATTTTTTCCGTTCTGACCTGGGAAAACTGGAAATTGCCGTGGAAATCCCGTTCCACCAGAAGCCCGGCCTGAAAAAAATCCGGCAGTTGATTGAACAGCTCATCATCTCTTACGTTCCAGATGGGGAATGGATGGCTGTCCATCATCCCCTGGCTGATGCGGCGCAGATAATCCAGTTTTTCATTCAACGTCGGAAAGGTTCGATGAAAATCCAGGTCATGAATGGTGTTGAAATCCGCAATGATTTTGTTGAGCTTGATGATGAATATCTGGATCTCATTGATAAATTCCAGAATCCCTTCCGGAATGATCATGACCCCGTAATTTTTGCCGAATGCCGCGCGCCGGACAATGGCATCACAGATCACCCGGGACAGATGACGCAGCGTAATGCCGAATGCGGTAAAATCGGTTTCCCCGGTCTCCTTCGCTTTTTTGAGGCGTTCTTCATCCGTGTACGCGGCCAGTTCTTCGCCGATGAACGCCAGATTGGCATGGGTCTGCAATGCCGCCTCCAGGGTCAGGTGGCTGGCCACCCGGCCCATGACCTTGCACACATGCCAGTATTTCACATCCGATGCCGCATCCGATGCCAGATGACTGATATTCTGGGCAAAAGATCTGGCCGCGGAATGAAACCCGAACGGAACCGCCAGCAGGCAGGTACCGTCATCGCTTTTCACCTGAATGTCCCCGTCAATGGTTTTGGGGACCCCGATCACATGAATGCCGGCAGACGTGAAATGCTGGGCCAGAAATGCGGCATTGGTGTTGGAATCATCCCCGCCGATGATCACGACCCCTTCCAGGTCCAAAGACTGACAGGTTTTCAGGGCCTGATCCATTTTTTCCGGTGTATCGATTTTGGTCCGTCCGGTTCGGATCATGGAAAATCCGCCCATATTCCGGTACGTGTTCACCGTCTTTTCAGTGATTTCCACATAACTGGATTCCAGCAGCCCGTCAGACCCCAGAACAAACCCGTATAAACAGGAATCCGGATGGTTTGCTTTCATCGCATCAAACAATCCGGCAATCACGGTATGTCCCCCGGGTGCCGGCCCTCCGGAAAACACCACACCGATCCGCCGGGGTTTGCAGAATGTCGTTTTTTCCGGTGCCGGCATGTCCGGCCGGGCAGCCACTTTTTGAACGCAATTGTCAATAATGTCGGGCAGCAGCCGCCGGGCTTCGAAATTGTTGGCAAACCGGTACCGGGGCTGGTCGGCCATTTCTGTGAAACCGGCATCGAAAACAGGAATCCGCCTGGGCGCAAAGGTCTGTCTTTCCAAGGTTTCAGCGTTTACATCCAACGTCATCTGCCGGGTCACCGGATGATCGAGCAGTTTTTCAAACGACTCCTGATAGGTCATCTTGACTCCTGTATAAAATTGTTTTGCCATGGCTTCATCAGGTCTCAATTTACCGGCCTGTCCACGGAAAGTAAAGAAATTCCTCAGAATTCAACTCACAGACTTCCGGGGTTGATTTGGTTTTTCAAACATTGTAAAAGAGCGGTACACAAACCGGTTATCAAACCCTTTTCCCATCATTTAAGGAGACGCTTGCGTGGTATTCAATCTGTTCAAAAGAAAAAACAAGCAAAAAGAGCAGGAAGCACTCAAAGAACAGGAACAGCTCAAAGAACAGGAACGGCTCAGAGAACAGGAGAGACTCGAAGAACAGGAACGGCTCAAAGAAAAAGAAAGAATTAAAGAGCAGGAACGATTGAAAGAAGAGGAACGATTCAGAAAACAGGAAGAGTCGAACGAACGGGAACCGTCTGAAGAACCGGACAAAAAGGGTCTTTTCCGTCGCCTTAAATCCGGCCTGACCAAAACCCGGGACGTGCTGAACACCGACATCAATGATCTGTTCAAATCCTCCCGCAAAATCGACGACGATCTGTTCGATGAACTGGAAGAGGTGTTGATCACCGCGGACCTGGGCATGGATATCACCATGGAAATGATGGACCGGATCCGGAAACAGGCCGGCCGGCTGTCCACGGCCGACCAGCTCAAAGCGGTCCTCAAAAAAGAACTCATCGCCCTGTTTCCCTCACCGTCCACTCCGGCGGATGCCGCCCCTGCCCTGCCCCGACCCCATGTGATCATGGTGGTGGGCGTCAACGGTACCGGCAAAACCACCACACTGGGCAAACTGGCGGCCCGGTTTACCCGAAAAAACCAGAAAGTGCTGATTGCCGCAGCAGATACATTCAGGGCCGCTGCCATCGAACAAGTGGGGATCTGGGCGGACCGGGCCGGTGCATCCATTGTCCGCCACAAACAGGGGGCGGATCCGGCTGCCGTTGCCTATGACGGGGTGGAAGCCGCTATGGCCCGGAAAATGGATGTGTTGCTCATTGACACGGCCGGCCGGCTCCATACCCAGAAAAATCTGATGGAAGAGCTGAAAAAAATCAAACGCACGGTGGAGAAAAAAATGCCCGGCGCCCCCCATGAGGTGCTGATGGTGCTGGATGCCACCACCGGCCAAAACGCCATTTCCCAGGCAAAAATGTTCCATGAGGCCGTGAACCTGACCCAGCTGGCGTTGACCAAACTGGACGGTACCGCCAAAGGGGGCATCGTTGCTGCCGTGGCCGGAACCATGCACCTGCCGATCCGGTATATCGGTGTGGGAGAAAGCATGGATGATTTACAGGCGTTTGACGCCATCCAATTTGTCAATGCCCTGTTTGAGTAACCGCAGGGTATAATCATAAGGAGTAACCGTGTTTGGCATTGAAAATTATGCGGGATTTCTGGCTGCGGCCCTAATTTTGAATCTGACCCCCGGGGCCGACACCCTGTATATTCTGACCCGGAGCATTGCCCAGGGATCCCGGGCCGGACTGGTGTCTGTGGCCGGCATCATGTCCGGATGCGTGGTGCATGTCCTGGCGGCTGCCTTTGGCCTGTCTTTGATTTTATCCACATCAGCCACCGCTTTTTTTCTGGTGAAATGGGCCGGCGCCATCTATCTGATTTTTCTGGGCATCAGGGCTTTGACCACCCGGACTCCGGCATTTGAAACCCGGAACAGCCGGTTTTCAAACAAAGATTTGATCACCATTTACAAACAGGGGGTGATCACCAATATCCTCAATCCCAAGGTGGCATTGTTTTTTCTGTCTTTTTTACCCCAGTTCATCGATCCGGACCATGCCGCCGGGCCTCTGCCGTTTCTGGTTCTGGGCGGCACCTTTCTTGTCACCGGTACCCTCTGGTGCCTGATCTTGACCCGGACCGCCACCCGGATGACCCATATGCTCCGCGAAAATGCCGCGATCGGATTCTGGATGCAGAAATTGTCCGGTATCGTCTTTATCGGATTCGGCGTGAATCTGGCCCTGAATTCCCGGTGATGGTCCATGATCCGCGACGAGAACTTTTTTGGAATCTTTGAGACTAACGGGTTGAATGGGTGAAAAATTTCCTGCGCATCCGGTCAAAATGATCGGTCAGCACCTTTCTTCGGAACGTACCCATGGATTTTGTGTCCCGGGTATGAATCAAATCGGACAGATTCCCGATCTCTTCAACCATGCTGGTGACTTCCTCATTCCAGTCACCTTTATCCATGGCACCATACCACAGCCGGAAGGTCTGGGTGTACAGCCGATCGGAAATTTCCTTTAAGACCGGATTGCCTGCGGCATCATGAATCGTGTTTCGGAGGTCTGTATCGATGGCAGCCATGGCTTTGCGATCCTTGTTGTCAAACAGGACCGCGCACCGCTCTTTGATCTCTTTGAGTACCATCCGGTGGGAATCGTTGAGTTGATTCGCAGCCAGCTGGATTTCCAGGACCTCACATTCAAACCGCACCTGGAACACATGCATGATTTTATTGAATTCGATTTCCGTCACCATGCTCCCGGTTCGAGGAATAATCCGGACCAGTTGTTCCCATTCCAGGCGGTTGAGAACATTGCGCACCGGTGACCGGCTGACCTCAAACTCCTGAGCCAGGATATTTTCATTGAGAATCTGACCGGGTTCATACTCCATGTACAGAATTCGCTCCCGCAGGATATTGAACATGTTTCGATTCATAGTCCACAGCCTCATTTTTGCAGTCAACATCCATTTGAACCGGATTGTGGGCTGAAACAATATTTTATGGCCCGGTCCAATAAAAAAGCTTGACATGAAATTTCGCTCACTGGTATACAAGTAACAACATTAATGATAAAAATAAAGGTATTTTTACAGAAATACAATATATTCCAAACCCGAATCCATCACCGGAGGGCAATGACCGTTTATCGCATCCACAGTAAAACCCAGGCCTGGTACGGAGAATCCATCGGCATCCTGATTCTGGATGCTGCCTATCCCTGCGTTCCCGGCAATGTGGGCAATGCCAGCACATTTCCTTTTCCGGTCCGGTATGAAAGAGTGACCGGCGCCTCCATCGACCGGCTGCTCAATCAGCAGGACCCCGCGCTGGCGGAACCGTTCATCCAGGCGGCCAAAAACGTTCAGGCCCAGGGGGTCAAAGCCATTACCGGGGCCTGCGGGTTCATGGCCCTGTTTCAGCGGCAGGTAACGGCTGCCGTTGACATCCCGGTCTTTCTTTCCAGTCTTTTACAGATCCCATTGATCTATCAGATGACCCGAAAACCCATCGGCATCATCACGGCCAACGCATCCAGCCTCAAAAAAGAACATTTTGCCGCGGTCAATGTCACTTCGGATATTCCGGTGATCATTGCGGGCATGGAAACACAACCGGAATTTTCCAGTGCCGTGCTCGAAGAAAAAGGAACACTGGATTCAGATAAAGTGCAAAATGAGGTTGTATCCGTGGCCGAAACACTGGTGAAAAAACATCCGGACATCGGGGCTGTGGTACTGGAATGCAGCGATCTGCCGCCCTATGCTTATGCGGTGCAGGCAGCGGTACAGCGTCCGGTGTTTGACTTTTTTACCATGATCAACCATGTGCACACCGCACTTGTGCGCACGCCTTTTTCAGGATTCATGTAAATGGATGTCACCGGAAATCAGATTTCAGGTTTCAAGAGCAGCATATATGTGTTATAGCCATGTGTATGCTGATAATATTATATCAAAAGGAGGAAACATGCGGAAAAAATCACTGTTACTAAAAGGACTGGCAATTTCATTGATCTGCGGGCTGTTGCTGGCGACAGCCCCTGTCCAGGCCGATGCCAAGGACAAGGTATTCAAATGGCAGCCTTCATCCTGGCTCCCCTCGGGAGTCAGCTGGGACACCATCGGGTATGTTTCAGAAAAGGTGGGAAAGATGTCCAACGGACGTCTGCAGATGACCCCGAGTTCCCCCGGCGCCATTGTTCCGGTGGCTGAACAGCTCAGCGCTGTCGGCATGGGGATCATGAAAGCCACATTCATCTGGCCGGGATATTTCCCGGGCGAACTGCCGGTTGCCTTCATGCACGGGGACTGCTTTGCCGCCCCCAAAACCATCGGCGAGCTGCGCTATCTGTATGAAACCTATGAAGATGGCAGAATCATGGAGCTTCTGCGGGAAGAATATGCCAAACACGGGGTACACCTGGTGGGCAACATGTACTGGACACTGGACAACCTCATGATTTCCAAAAAACCCATTAACGGGGTCGATGACATCGACGGCATGAAATTCAGGACATCTGAATTGATCGCATTGCAGCTGGCTGATCTGGGCGCCGGCACTATCTGGGTTCCCGGAGACGAGATCTACACCATGCTGTCCACAGGCGCTGTGGATGCCATCACTTTTTCCCATGCTGCAGACATGGTGGCAATGGGATTTCATGAAGTCACCCAATACTGGGTGAAATATCCCAAAGCCGTAGGACCGGCAGCAGATGCCCTGATTGTGAACCTCAAAGAATGGAACAAACTGCCGGATGACCTGAAAGCCATCGTGGAAACGGCCGTTGAAGCCGGTACCGCCAGAAACGATTACGAGGCGGAACGTGTCATTGCCGAAGCATGGGATTATGTCGAAGGACAAGGCATTGAAATCATCGAATGGTCGGAAGAAGATGCCAAAATCCTGGCGGGCAAAGCCAGAGAAGTGGTGCCGGAAAAATACCTGGAAGATCCTGCCTTTGCTGAAATTTTCGGCATAGTTGACCAATGGGCCGTTGAAATGGGGTACTGGGACAAAAAGTAATTATTATCCTCTGTAAAAGGCCTCCCTGCAAAGCCGGGGAGGCCTTTTACACATCTGAATATTAATTGCTGACCGAAGAAAAGAGAGGATGAGAGATGAAACAGATCCTGACTGTCATTGACAGTATCAGTGAGTGGAGCGGAAAAATCGTCAGTTTTCTGATTGTTTTCATCACGGCGATTCTGCTGTATGAGGTGGCCATGAGATTTGTGTTCAATGCCCCCACCAACTGGGCCCACGAGTTGACGATGCACATGTTCGGGTTCTTGTCGGTACTGGCTGGTGCCTATGTGCTTCGGTATGATGAGCATGTGAAAATAGATATCATTTACAATCTATTTCCTCCCAGAGCCAGGGCCATTATTGACAGTATCACCTATCTGGTTTTCTTTTTGTTTGTCGGCTTATTGCTCTGGCACAGCACAGCCATTGCCATGTGGGCCATAAAAATTGGACAGACGGTTTCTCCTTCGCCCTGGGGATCACCTTTGTGGCCCACCAAGACTGCTGTGCCCGTGGCTGCCCTGCTCCTTCTTCTGCAGGGAATCGCCCAGTTCATCAGAGTTCTCACCTTCGCTGTCACTGGAAAGGAATTATCATGACTGAATGGCTTCCAATGGCGGTTCTTATCGCCGGGCTGATGATGGGCCTCTTATCCGGCTTTCCCATGGCATTCACCCTGGCAGGCACATCGGTTATCGCCGCTGTCATATTCTTGGGTCCGGACAGCCTGGGGTTCGTTGCCACCAACGTATTCGGCATGATGTCCAACATGATTTTGATTGCCATGCCCCTGTTCATATTCATGGCATGTGTCCTGGAAAAATCAGATGTGGCCCATGACATGTACGCGTTTATCCACCAGGTGCTCGGTCCTTTGCGGGGCGGGCTGGCCATGGGAACTGTTTTCATCTGTGCCATCATTGCAGCCATGTCCGGGGTCAGCACCACCGGGGTTGTCACCATGGGTATCATCGCGTTGCCCATCATGCTGCAGCAGCGGTATAACAAAAGCATCGCCATCGGCCCGATACTGGCCGGGGGGGCATTGGGTCTTCTGATTCCCCCCAGTGTGTCTTTGATCATTTATGCCATGATCGCGCGGGTATCCATCGGCAGGCTGTTTGCCGGAGCCATTGTTCCCGGTTTGGTGCTGGTGTTCGGCTATGTGGCCTATATCGGCATCCGAAGCTATTTCCAGCCCAACCTGGCACCGGCACTGCCGCCGGAAGAACGGCTGCCCTGGCGCCAGAAACTGGCCATGGGAAAAAGCCTGGTCCTGCCGGTACTGATCATCATTGCAGTGCTGGGTTCCATTTTCAAGGGAATCGCCTCCCCCACGGAAGCGGCTGCCGTGGGTGCGGGCGGTGCGTTGATCAGTGCATTCTTGAACGGCAAACTCAACTGGCAGATGCTCAAGGACTCCTGCTACCGGACCATGGGCATCAACGGGATGATCATGTGGATCCTTTTTGGTGCCACCTGCTTTACCAGTGTGTTTTTCCGCACCGGCGGGCAGGAGATCATCAGTGACATGATGCTGGGCATTGACAACCCGATATATATTTTCGGCATCATATTGCTGACCATGATTGTACTGGGGTTTTTCCTGGATGAAATCACCCAGATCATGATCACCGTGCCGGTATTTCTGCCCATCGTTGTCCAGCTGGGCTATGACCCGGTGTGGTTTGGTGTTCTTTTCATGACCCAGGTGCAGATGGATTATCTGACCCCGCCCTTTGGATTCACCCTGTTCTACCTGAAGGGGGTGGCCCCGCCTGAGGTCAGCATGGGGGACATCTACCGGTCCATTCTGCCGTTTCTATTAATCCAGCTGACGGTCGTGATATTGATTTTATTGTTCCCGCAGATTGTTCTGTGGCTGCCTGACAGCGTATTCGGCATACGATAGAAAACCATGAACGTTACCCACACCATTACCACTGTCGACACCCACACCATGGGCGAGCCCACCCGGGTGGTCACTGCCGGCATTGCCCATATTCCGGGAAAGCAGATGG
Source organism: Desulfotignum sp. (assembly GCA_011389555.1). Taxonomy (GTDB): domain Bacteria; phylum Desulfobacterota; class Desulfobacteria; order Desulfobacterales; family Desulfobacteraceae; genus Desulfotignum. The sequence goes on from JAABUD010000225.1 coordinate 74,982, forward strand.
CGGACAAAAAAAACTGGCTGTCGGAACACCTGGACCCCATACGGCGCATGCTCATGCTGGAACCCAGGGGGCACCAGGACATGTTCGGGGCGATTCTCACGGAACCGGTCACAGATGGGGCCGATGCCGGTGTGATCTTCATGGACAGCGGCGGGTATCTGGACATGTGCGGCCATGGCAGCATGGGGGCTGTGGTGGTGCTTCTGGAAACCGGTATGCTGTCCCGGGAGTCCCATGAAACTGACCATATCCGGACCCTGGCCCTGGATACCCCGGCCGGACTGATCCATGCCCGGGCTGTCATGGAAAACAGCCGGGTCCACCAGGTGACCATCCAAAACCGGGAGTCTTTTTTCTGCGAATCTATGGACATCCACCTGGACACCATCGGAAGGGTGCCGGTGGATATCGCTTATGGGGGAAACTATTTTGCCCTGGTCAATGCCGATCATTTGAACCTGGCTGTGACCCCGGTCCATATCGACGACCTGAAAAAACAGGGCCTGGCCATTCGAACGGCCGTGAACCAGCAGTTCTCTTTTTCACACCCTGGTTCCGGAGTTCCGGCCACCGTCGCATTGACCGAAATTTATGAGAACACGGATCCCCCCCGGAACATTGTGGTGTTCGGAAACGGGCAGGTGGACCGGTCCCCCTGCGGCACCGGGACCTGCGCCAAAATGGCATTTCTGCATCATAAGGGCCGGCTCAAACCCGGAGCCCCCTATGCCTATCAAAGTGTTTTCGGCACAGAATTCATTGGCGAAATTGTTGAAGAAACCGCAATAGGCGACCGGCCCGCCATTGTACCGGAAATCACCGGAAAAGCCTGGATCACGGGATTTCATCAATTTGTGGTGGATGACACCGATCCGTACGGGTATGGATTCACCCTGCAGCACCCTTCCTGAAACGGCACGCGCTCAAAGCGGCACAGACACGGTATCGATCAAAGCCGGCAGCTGATTTCGGCTGAATCCCAGGACGTCCAGGGATTCAGCCAGGCGGCGGGCATCCATCCGTTCCAGTTCCTGCCCCATGGTGAATCTGGACAGGATCAGATCTGAAAAAAACACCAGATGGGTCAGTTCCGGATATTCTTCTGCTTTTTCAGGCTCATGGTGACAGGCAATGGGGTCATACAGCACATCCGGCAATCCCCACAACCGGGCCAGGGTACAGCCGGTTTCAGCGTGGGTGGTGTCAAAACACGCTTTTTCACTGGTGATCAGATCCTTTCCCTCCTCCAGGATGCGGCGGTAGAAAAAAGGAATGGCCTCGGCCACATACTGATCCAGTACTACTTTGCCGATATCGTGAAGCAGGCCGGCCGTGTAGGCCACTGCCGGCGACACCCGATTCGATGTCCTCTTCGCCAGGCTTTCGCAGGCAACCGCCATGCCCAGGGAATGGTTGTAAAGTCCGCCCTTGCACAGGGAATACCCCCGGCTGTATCCAAAAATCCCCGAATCGACGGCCGCTGACAACACCAGCATCAAAAACCGCTTTTCACCCATCAGGACCAGGGCCCTGTCAATGGAGTCCGTGTTCATTTTGCGGCTGAACAGGGCGCTGTTGCACAGCTGGATCACCTTGGCACTGATCACCTGGTCCTGTCGGACCTCTTTTGCCACATCCTCCAGGCTGTTCATGTCATTGTGGATCATACGCAGCAGTTTCAATGCGATCTGGGGAATGGGTCTGATTGTCTGGATGGTTTCTCTGATCTGTTCCGGGGTCGGACAGACCGGGACCGGGGAATTGTGAGAAATTTCCGGATATATCATCGGCGTGATCTCCGTGTCACCGCTAGACAGATCCAGACTCATGCGGCAGGAGAAGTATCCGCCGATTTCTGCTTTCAAAATCGAAATACCTTCTTTTTCAAGCAGGTTACATGCAATTTCAGCTGTCCGTCCTCCAATATCCAGATCCAGATCCAGCTGAGAAACCGGACCGATCAGCCCACCGCCGGCCAGTGTCGCCTGGAGCCTCGATGTGTGTGCGCCCTTTTCACAAAGTGCTTGAATGAACAGGGGAAGACCGGTACTGGCAAATTTTTCCGGCTGCCAGGGCCTGCTTTTTTCAATGGGTTCCGGAAGAAGCAGATGATGAAGCCCCCCCACTCCGGTTTCAGAATCCCACAATGTCACCCCCACACAACTGCCCAGGTAGGCATCCAGGACAAGGGACTCAGTCCCGGAAACCACAAAACTGCCGGAGGGTATAATCTGTCGCGGTCTGACGGTCATCTCGATATCCAATCCTTTTATCACAAAATAATTGAGCCAGAGATATACAGCCATTCCCGCAACAAATCAACCCGGATAGTTGATATATGTCATTCAGCTGGCATTTGCCGTGAAATGGTATCGATGTACCGATGATGGCATCGGTACCCGGTGACAAAACCGTGTTTTTGTGTTAGTTTCACAATATGGAAAGCAAGAGTCTGACATGGATGACATCCCGACTGTCGGCAGTGATTCTGGCTGCCGGATTTTCCTCCCGGATGAACGCATTCAAGCCCCTGCTGCCGGTGGGTGAAACCCCCATGATTCAGGCAGCCATCGACCGGTTCAAGATCAACGGCATCTCCGACATCATCGTGGTCACCGGCCACCACCGGCAACTGCTGGAACCGGTGGTGAGAAATGCCGGGGCCCGGCCGGTATTTCATCCCGGGTTTGCATCCGGCATGCTGGGGTCCATTCAGCAGGGGGTCCGGCATATCCGGCCCGGACAAACCGGATGGTTTCTTCTTCCGACAGATATACCCGCGGTTCGCCCCTCGACGGTCCGGCAGATGATCCGAAAATTTTATGCCGATCCGCACCGGATCATCATGCCCTGTTTCAAAGGACAGCCGGGACATCCCCCCCTGATTCCCTGTGAACTGACCCCACAGATCATGGCACTGGGGAAGGAATCCACCCTGCGGGACCTGCTGGCAGCGGAAAAGGAAAGGACCGTGAACCTGACCCGCCATGACCGGGGAATCCTGATGGATGCGGATAACCCGGCCGGATACCGGCGGATTATAGACAAAGTCCGGCATCTGGATATTCCGGACAAGGAAGAATGTCTGTCCATCATTGACCAGGAGCTGCCTCTGGAACATCCGGTCCGGACCCATCTGGCGGATGTGGCCATGACCGCTTTGAAACTGACCCGTGCGGTAACCGATCCGATAAACCCGGACCGGGTGGCAGCTGCAGCACTGCTCCATGACGTCAAACGAATGGAAAAAAACCATGCCCATGCGGGTGCGGCACTGCTTCGGGACTTAGGATTCAGCAAGACAGCCGCAATCGTATCCCAGCACATGGATATTGAACTGGATCTCCATACTCCGGTCCAGGAAAAGGAACTGGTTTATTTTGCAGACAAACTGTGCACCCGCCACGGTCTGGACATCGACTATCACCAGCGGTTCAAAGACAGCCTTGAAAAGGTCCCGTGGGCCGCAACCAGCATCTGGAAACGATATGAAGATACAAGGCAGATACAGGCCCGAATTGAAGCCTCCGCACAACAATCCATTACAAAAATACTGGCAGACTGACGGCCTGGTGTTTCTTTTGCGGCACGGGCAGATTGCCGGTTCCGGAACCCGGCGGTTCATCGGTATCTCTGACGTGGACCTGGATGCCACGGGCAGATCCCAGGCCGAATACTGGCACCAGGCATTTTTACCGCTGAAAATCGATGCCATCCTTTCCAGCGGTCTCATCCGGTGCCGGCAGACCGCCCGAATGATCGCCGAAGATCGGGAAATCATATTTGACCCGGCATTGAATGAAATCAACCTGGGACAGTGGGACGGGCGGACATTCGATGAAATCAAACACCAGGACCCGGATGGGTTCAGGCAGCGGGGAAACCACCTGGATACATTCCGACCGCCAAACGGAGAAAGTTTTCACGATGTCCAGTGCCGGGCCGTCCCTTTTTTCAATCAATGCCTTCAACAACCCGGCACCCGCCTGTTTGTCACCCATGCCGGGGTCATCCGGGCAATCCTGTGTCATGTCATGGGCCTGGCACTGAAAAACCTGTTCCAGATCAATGTGTCGTATGGCCAGTTGTTTGTGATTCAGACTTGACTGGGCGTTACGACGTCAATAACTGAAAATCACGTGGGATTGCCCTGACGGACCTGGATGATCTGAGCCATGATGCTGACACCGATTTCCGCCGGGGTCTGGGCACCGATGGGAAGCCCCACAGGTGAATACACCGTGTGGAGCCGCTCTTTTGAGATCCCTTTTGCCATCAGATTGTCATAAATCCGGTCTTGCTTGGTCCGGGAGCCGATCATGCCGATATAGGCCGGGCCGGTAAGAAGCGCCTGTTCCAGCACGATCTGGTCATGGAGATGCCCCCGGGTGAGAATCACGATAAAGGAATGGCTGTCAATAGTGAGTTTGTCAAAAGCGTTCTCAAAATCCGGTGTCACCCGGACCTGCCGGGCATGGGGAAACCGGTTCTGGTTAGCAAACGCCTCCCGGTCATCGGTCACCACGGTGGAAAAACCGGTAAGGTGCGCCAGTTGTGCCAGAACAAAGCCTACATGCCCGGCACCGAAAATGAACAGGGTGTCCGCAGGTATCATGGGCTGGAGGATGAATGCTGCCGGATCCAGTGTGTGGACGATTGGAAACCTGCCGGAAAACCGGTTGTCGCAGATATCGTCCAGCAGGGGTTTCGGGATGAGGCAAGACCCTGTTACAGAGCCATCCGGCCGTACCAGACTTTTTTGCACAGTGAATTCCCCCTGGCCGGGGCCCGACAGTCTGGACACCAGCACCCCTTTTCGCCCCGCCTGCTCCAGTGCCACCAGCGCCTGAAAAACCGGAATCAATTCCGGTCCGGGCACCAGGGTTTCCATGAGCACGGTGAGGCAGCCCCCGCAGACCATGTCCAGGCTGCCCTTGAGTTCCTGGTTCAGCGAAAAGGCCTGGATTCTGCATGTTTTTTTCCGGATGAGCTCCAGGCAGGCATCTGTGACCTTTGCTTCCAGCAGCCCGCCGCCGATGGTGCCAAAGAGGGTGCCGTCCGGCATCACGACCATGCGGGAGCCTGAGGTCCTGGGTGTGGAGCCCTGATGAGAGAGAATGGCGACCAGGGCAAAGGGGGTGCCTGTTTCAAGACAGTCCAGTATCTGCTTGTTTGACAGTTCCACCGTCATTTCTTCCCAAAGCTGCATCGGGGATATCGGCAGGTTTTACACGAAAAACAGAATCCCCCGTGTCCCATTTGAATGATATCGGTGCGGGTCACGGTTTCTCCGGCCAGCAGCCGGGGCACCACCAGATCGAAAATGGAGGCCCGGTAATACATGACACATCCGGGCAGGCCGATCACCGGCACATCATCGATATAAGCCAGCATAAACATGGCGCCGGGCAGTACCGGGGCCCCGTAGAACATCACGTCACCCCCGGCTTTTCGAATGGCCGCCGGGGTCAGGTCGTCGGGATCCACGGACATGCCCCCGGTGACAGCGATGAATGCGGCCCCGTCATCCACGAACTGCCGGATGGCGGCCACGGTCATGTCCATGTCATCGGAAACGATTTTTTTGCCCATGATCCGGGACCCCAGTTCTTCGAACTTTTTCTGGACCACCGGCCCGAATCCGTCTGTGATCCGGCCGGAAAACACCTCCGAGCCCGTGACCACCAGTCCCACATCCACCCGGGAAAAGGGGATGATGTCAATCATGGGAAAATAGTGTTTACATACGTTTTCCGCCGCAATCACGCAAGTTTCATCAATGGACAGCGGGATGACCCGGGTGCCGGCCAGATCCTGACCCGATGTCACGGTCTGGTGGGTGTGCAGGGTGGCACAGATCACTTCCGGAACGCTGTTGAGCTGTGCCAGGCCTTCCACATCGATTTTCAACAGACCCGAAGTACCGGCGGCAAATCCCACCTTCCCCTCTCTGGGATTGGAAAGTCGGATGTTTTTTCCGGCAGCGGCCCGGGCGATACGCTGTGCTGCATCGTTTTCGTGGATTTCACCATTGAGACAGGCCACATAGACATGCTGCTTGCCCAGATCCAGCAATGATTCCACATCCGCTTGTGTTATCATATGACCTTTTCTGAACGCCGGGCCCTTACAAAGATCCGGTACGATGCGGGTGATGTCGTGGACCAGGATTTTTCCCACTGCCTCCCGGACGGGCAGAGACTGAACCCGGTCTTTTTCATAATATTTCAAAAAAGGTCCTCCTCCACGTATATCGGTTCACCCGACAGACAGCAGGGCGTTGTCAACAATTTCATCAATAGCGGCCGCCTGTTGATCCGTCACAAGCATCTGCGGTTCTTTTTCCAGCATGGTCAGCGTTTTTTTCAATGACTTGTCCCGGATGGTCATGGCCCCTTTTTTCTCCCATTTGTCCCAGTTGTCATGATCGAACAGATCCGAGTGCCAAAGCTCTGTCTTGAAACGGGAAAAGGTGTGCTGCGAAGCCAGCAGATTGCCGCCCGGACCGACCTGTGCAACGGCTTCCAGAGCAAGGGTGTCTGCATCGATAGAAATGTCTCTCATGGCATGGCGGATAAAGGCCATGCAGTCGTTGCAGAACACCATGTCGGCATAATCCACCACCATGTCCGTGTCCAGCTGCATCCCATCCATGAGATCCGCCTTCAGGGAGGTCAGGGTCCCCACCATCCCGGTCTCGAACCCGGCCTGGGCATCCAGGATTTTTGCATCCCGCAGCATGGACGGCATGCGCACCGGCAGGTCCAAATACTGCCCCATCTGGGCCATGGCCACCTTTAATACGGCAAACTCCGGCCCTGCCATGGAAATATTGGAAGTCTGCATGTTCATACCCCTGGCAAAACTGGTATACACAATGGGTGCACCCGGTGACACCAGCTGGGACAGGGTGATACAGGCCAGTATTTCCGCATG
>JAABUD010000134.1 GCA_011389555.1 Desulfotignum sp.
AACTGTTTCGACAAAATGCCGGCACCATTCTGCTGGAATGCAGTGTGCTGCCTCCCTATGCCCGGGCGGTCCATACGGCCACCGGCCTGCCGGTATTTGACTACATCACCATGATCAACTATCTGTTCCATGCTCTGGAACCCCGCCGCTACCGCGGATTCATGTGACCAGGCGATTCATCCCCCCGGTCTTCACATCACAGCATATTCAAATTGTACTCTTTGGCTTCGACCCGTGAGGGGCGGTGCTGGTTGCCCTCACCCGTCTGTCCCGGTTGACAGGGTGTAGGGCATGCTGCACTAAACGGCAAAAACTGCGGGCAGGTATGTCCTCACACAGTTTGCCGTTCTTAACGCTCCGCATGCCCACACCCTGTAACAACCGTGCCAGAATGGGATTCGAGCAACCAGCACCGCCCCCCACTAGCCGAGGAAATAAAGCTGGCGGCACCCCTGCCAACCGGTTCAATATTATCTTATGATGGCCTTTATATGCGATTACGTTGGGACTGGACCTTGGGTACAATGGACAGGATATGGCTATCTGGCCGTGTGATAGAAAAATCAGGGCCTGGTTTTGGAAGCCAGGCCCTGATTTTGTTTTGTCTGATTAAAATGGTTACTTGATGCAGCGCTTTATCCCGTTGCCACCGCCTGTCTCTCAGCAGCTGACTGCCGGGCCGCGCCCCGGCGTTTCTTCTGGGTGCTGACACGGTCCACAGACACAAATTCCAGGGCATTCACTTCGCAGAATCTCACACACTGGGGATCCCCGCCGCACAGGTCGCATTTGAACACCTGGTGGGTGGTGGCATTGTACCCCATGGCACCGAAAGGGCAGATCCCCACACAGGACCGGCACCCGATGCATACCTCGTGATCCACCTGTAAAAACCCGAAATCCGGATCCCGGGAAATGGCCCGGACCGGGCATACATTCATGCAGGGCGCGTCTTCGCACTGCTTGCAGATTACCGGGATATACACGCCCTCCTGTTCCCATTTCACCACCTGTATCCGGCTTTTGGCGGGATTGGACACCCCTTCGTGCATCACCGAACACACCTGTTCGCACAGGCGGCACCCCGTGCATTTATCCGCGTCAACTGTCAGAAATTTATCCATTGTTATCTCCTCGTATATCTCTAGAGCAAACGGGTGGGTTCATTTTCCAGACCCAGTCGCTTCAAGGTTTCAGAAGTGGGTACGCCGTCCTTGTCCCAGCCGTGATGGTCGTAGAATTCATCGATCATGACATTGAACCTGTCTTTGTCGATTCGTTTTCCGATCACATCCGGGGCCCCTCTGCGGCAGGGCTCGTCAAAGTACCGGTGGTTCAGGGTATCCCCTTTTTTCGGATCATTGCGGGTCAGGCCTTCCCTGAGGTTGAACAGCCGTTCCAGGTTGTTGCACCGTTCCGCGGCATCCCAGAGCTCTCTGGGCGTGAATTCCAGACCCGTGTTGTAGTAGATCACCTCGGGCCAGTCCTCGAAATTGGGAAGCGTGGCGCCTAAAAACACGGTGTGGTATTTGCAGATGCCCAGACAGTCCACGGCCATGTACACGTTTTCCTGCCAGAACACCTGCCAGGGTTTGCCGATATACTCGGTGTGCTCGGAAGACAAGGGGCCGTCATAGGGAACCGGGGAACTGTAAATTTTTCTGAGAACGGGTTCCGGCAGGTGATACAGGTCGATGGCCGGCCGGGACCGCAGATGATCCGAACCCCGGGAGGCGGTGGCGATGTTGAGCGCCAGGCCCGGCGTGGCCCGTTCATCCGAGTGCAGGTTGTTCATGCCCTTGACCTGGATCAGGTAATCAAAGGCGTTTTTGCCGATCTTTTCAGCCGCCGGAATCCCGCCGTCCGCCAGGACATTGCCCAGCCATCCCGTGCGGGTGCAGATGTTGTGCACCATCTGGAGCAACGCCTCATCATTGCCGAACCGCAGATCCAGGCCTTCGGTTTCTTTGCTGGTGAGAATCCCCAGCTCGTAAAGCTCCATGGCCCAGGCGATCATGCTGCCGATCTCCAGGTTGTCCACCCCGTACTGGTTCACCAGGTGGTTGCCCGTGAGCACGGTTTCAATGCTCTTGCAGTCGGGTTCCGCACCAAAGGCTCCCAAAGAGGTGTATTCCGGACCTTCGTCGTATTTTCCCTTGTACAGCCCGGACTGGATCTTGTACTGGGCCCGGCAGTGGACCTGGCATCCGAAGCACCCGGTCATGTGGTGCGGCCCCATGGTTTCGGCGGCATAATCGTCAATGGCTTCGGGCTCGATCTCGTCGGCATATTCCATCTGGTTGTACTGGAAATTCCGGGTCCGCACTCCGCCCCAGCAGTTGGTGGCTCCCCAGATGAACGGGGTTCCCAGTGCTCCCTGGATCTGGTTGACCTTGGCGCCGGTGATCTGGTCGATGAATTTCTTGTTATGCTCCAGCGCATCCATGGGATGGGCGATCTTGATGTCCATGGTGCCCCTGACCGCCACGGCCTTGAGGTTTTTGGATCCCATGACACAGCCCAGGCCCGTGCGGCCCCCGGCATTTTTGATACCGGTCATGACACAGGCATAGGTCACCAAATTTTCCCCGGCCTGTCCGATGACCATGCTTTTGACTTCTTCATCATCCAGTTCGTCTCTGATGGCCCACTGGGTGTCGGTGCTGTTTTTGCCCCACAGGTGGCCGGCATCCCGGATCTCGATCTCACCATTGTGAATCCACAGATACACGGGTTTGTCCGCCTTGCCCGTGATGACCAGGTGGTGAAACCCGGCCCAGGCCATTTCCGGGGCAAAAAATCCCCCCATGTTGCAGGACCCCAGCAGGCCGGTCAAGGGCGACTTGGCCATGACATGGGTTCTTGCCGTGGCAGATGCACATGTGGCGGTCAACAGCCCGCCGCTGACGATCAAAGGATTATCCGGTCCCTGGGGATCGCATCCTTCGGGGGCGTGGTTGTAAAGCAGATAGGCGTCCATTCCCCGGCCGCCGATGAATTTTTTTCTCATTTCCAAAAGGATGGGCTTGATCTCCACATCCCCCGTGGTCAGATTGATATAGGCGATTTTGCGGTCCAATGCCATGTGTTGTTCCCTCCTTGATCTAGTTGGAATCGCTGTCAGACGTTCCCAGTTTTTTTTCCAGGGTTTCCCGGGCCAGTTTCCGGTTGACATCCCAGACCGGACCCCGGATTCTGGGCAGTTCCGGTGTCACCCAGAACAGACGATAGGTCATGCCGCAGGTGGGACAGGAGATCTGTTCGCTGCCCGGCGCCGGGGTGATCCGGCCCATGCAGCTGGGGTTGTGACACCTCACTTTACCAAACGTCCGGGTACTGCGAAGCGATTCAGATGAGGAGACCCTTTCTTTCTCTGCCATGTTACACTCCTTATGATAATGGGGTTGGAAGCCTTTTGTTCAGCCGCCTGAAAATTCTTTCATACCGCATCCGTTCATTATAATGAATTTTTATACCAGAGATTCATCAAATGTCAACCCATTTATTACTAAATATAACCTTATAATTCAATGTGTTTATTTTTAATTTGACATGCCGGGCGATTCAGTATACAGGTAGAAACCATAATTTTTGTTCACTATGTTGAATTTTAAACCGGAACGGAACCCAAAAAGGACTTACATGATGAACATGCGGCGAGAACAGCTTGCGATCGATCTTGAAAAATGCACGGGATGCCGGCGATGCATGATTGCCTGTGCCATGAAGCATCACGGCCGCATCGATCCGGATCTTTCCAGAGTGAACGTCATCGGGTTCGATTCACAGGACCTGAATGTACCGGTGATCTGCATGGCCTGTGACACGGCCCCGTGCATCAAGGTGTGTCCCATGAACGCCCGGATCCGCCGGGCCAACGGCACAGTGACCACCAACACCGATGTCTGCATCGGGTGCCGGGCCTGTGTCTATATCTGCCCGGTGGGAAGCCCCCGGATCGATCCCTGTACCGGTCAGACCATGACCTGTGACATGTGCGAAGATGAAACCGAGCCCTGGTGCGTGGCAGCCTGCCGCCAGGAAAAAGCGTTGACGATTTGCACACCCGGGGGCACATCTCATCGTGCGGCCCGCAAGGCTGCCGGCAAAACCAGAAAACTTCACACCCGTGGATAATGGTAACAACAATGATGGATAAAGGCAGGATGTTATGAAACTTGTGATTATCGGAAACGGTATTGCCGGCAACCAGGTGGCGTTCGATGTGCGCCAAAAAGACCCGGGTGCACGGATTGTCATTCTTTCCGCGGAAGATGTACCGGAATATGATCCCTGCTCTCTTCCCTATTTTCTCGGGGGAGAATGCCTTCGTGCGGATGTTTTCAGAAAAACACCGGACGATTATACCACCCATCGCATCGAACTTTTCTATGACAGCAAGGTGGTGTCCATTGACCCGGAAGCCGGAATTGTCACCACCCACACCGGGGAACAGATCGGATATGACAAACTGGTGCTGGCCCATGGCGGAGATCTGTTCATTCCGCCCATTCCCGGCATTGACACCCCGGGCGTGTTTTCATGTAAACAGCTCGGGGAAACGCAGAAACTGGCGGCGCACAAGGGTACCCGTGCTGTGGTCATCGGTTCCGGGGCCATCGGTATCGAAGCGGCCGAAGCATTGAAACGGAAAGGATATGCGGTCTATATCATCGAGCTGATGGACTGGATTCTGCCTTCTTTGTTTGATGAACCCACGGCCAGACGTCTGGAAAACGAGCTGACCGGATATGGTATTCAGGTGTTCACCCATGAAAAAGTGCTGGAAATAAAGGGCGCGGGGCAGGTTATCGCCGTGGTCACGGACCGGCGCACCATAGACTGTGACACCGTGGTGGTGGCCACGGGCGTGGTGCCGGGAACGGCCCTGGCCCAGACTGCGGGCATCGAGACGGGCCGGGGTATCCAGGTGAACCGGCAGATGCAGACCAGCGTACCTGATATCTATGCCTGCGGTGACTGTGTGGAAACCATCGATGCCTGCACCGGGGAGACGGCCATGTTCCAGCTCAAGCACAACGCCATCGAGCAGGCCCAGGTCGCAGCAAAACATATCCTTGGAGAACCCACCCGATACCTGGGGGCCTATGCCTTTGCCCGGGCTCATTTTTTTGACACCCACGCCGCCACCTTCGGCAAAACCCAGCGGGCCACCGACTGTATCCTGGGAGACAAGCGGATCATTGAACGAGAAGACGGGAAAAACTATCTGCGGGTGGTGCTGCTGAATCACCAGATCGTGGGGGGGCAGGCCATCGGCAGCTTTGCCGATGAGTTGGGGCTGCTCATCGGTGCCATGTGGCGGAAAGATGATTTCCTGAAAATTGCCGCAAAAATGAGAACCCTGCCCAGAGGCGGGGCCGTGCATGCCTGGCCCATGGTCCGGCTGGGCCGGCTTCTGGGAATGTAGCCTTATCCCCCGGCCAGAAATGTGATGATCTGGATATCATCGCCGGGGACCACCGGTTTTTCCAGCTCGCCCGGAAACGCGCTTTCCGCATTCAGATAGATTTCGATATGGCCGTGTAATTTGCCGTTGGGATCAAACAGCTCTTTTTCCATGGCCGGGTACTGCCGGATCAGGTCCGCCAGTGCCCGGCCCACGGTATCTCCGTGAACCTCCACGTTTTTCCTGCCGTCTGTATGCTGCCGATGAACCAGATGAATATGAACCATCGCTGTCATGTGTGTGTCCTTTTCACGGCACGGATGACCGTGATGTTGTGAGTTTCTTAAAACTTCCATAATATCAATACAGTTTCCCCACAGCCGATTCCACAGCCCTGACAATGGCGCCGTCTTCCAGCAGGGTCTTGACCGCGGCAATATCCTTGGACAGCTGCCGGTCCTCTTTCATGTAGTTGACATGCTGTCGGATGGTGCGGTAGGCGGCCAGGGTCCCGTCTCCGGCCTTGATGTTGGTGAACAGATCAATGGCCTGGGCCCCGCACAGCAGCTCGATGGCAATGACGTTTTCCGTGTTCAGAACAATGTCCCGGCATTTTCGGGCGGCAAACGCCCCCATGGACACATGATCCTCCTTGTTGGCCGAGGTGGGAATGGAATCCACGGATGCGGGATGGGCCAGCCCCTTGTTTTCCGATACCAGGGCCGCGGCCGCATATTGCGCGATCATGTACCCGGAATTCAATCCCCCGTCTTCCACCAGAAACGCGGGCAGACCGGACAATTGGGGATTGACCAGGCGCTCGATGCGCCGTTCGGAGATATTGGCCAGCTCGGCAATGGCAATGCCTAAAAAATCACAGGCCAGGGCCAGGGGCTGGCCGTGAAAATTGCCCCCGGACAGAAACTCTTCAGATTCCGGAAAAATCAAGGGATTTTCCGTGGATGCATTCATTTCCACCCGGATGACCCGGTTTACATGGGAAAACGCGTCCCAGGACGCGCCGTGCACCTGGGGGGAACACCGCAGTGTGTAGGCATCCTGAACCCGTGAGCAGTCCTTGTGCGATGAGATGATTCCCGAATTCTGTGTGATTTTGAGCATGTTTTCCGCCGCCATGATCTGGCCGGGATGGGGACGGGCCTGATGGATTCTCGGATCAAACGCAGACCGGGTGCCCATCAGGGTTTCAAGACTCATGGACGCGGCGATGTCCGCATGTTTGCATAAGTTTAACGCATCATGCAGGGCCAGGCACCCCAGCGCGATCATGAACTGGGTGCCGTTGATCAGGGCCAGGCCTTCTCCGGCAGCCAGTTCCAGGGGCTTCAAAGACCTCGCTGCCAGGGCTTTGGCACCAAACATGCGCTGCCCGCCCACCACGGCTTCTCCCTCACCGATCATCACCAAAGACAGGTGGGCCATGGGCACCAGGTCGCCGCTGGCCCCCACCGACCCTTTTTCCGGAACCACCGGCACAATTCCGGAATTGAGCAGGTCTGCCAGCATCTCGATGGTCGCGAGACGCAACCCGGAATTGCCCCGGCAAAAATCGTTGATCCGCAGGGCCATCATGGCCCGGACCACATCCTCGGGCATCTCTTTCCCCATCCCGGCTGCATGGGACAATAAAATTTTTTTCTGGAGCCGTTTTGTATCGGCATAAGAGATGGGAACATCGGACAATGCCCCGAAACCGGTGGTCACCCCGTAGATATGTTCACCATTTTCCACCCAGGTCTCCACCAGGTTCCGGGCCTTGTGAATCCGGTTTTTGGACCTTTCCGCAATGGCGACCCCCCAACTGTTTCTGGCAATACCCACCAGGTCTTCCAGTTGAAAACGATCCCCGTCCAGAACAATGGTTTTCTCATTCATTCAGATTGCCCCCTGTTGAAGGTTCCTTTCAGTTTATAGCGAAACCCCGGTGAAATCATGGTACTGTAAGTGGCCACCCGATCAAAGGACCAGGTGCGCCGGGTCAGTCGCAGACAGGGTTCCGCCGCATCGATCTGCAGATATTTGAGCACATGGGCCGGGCATCGCACCGCCTCGATCCCGTGTTCCGCGGCCTGGACCGGGGCGGTCTCCAGCAGATAATCACTGGGGGTCGTCCGGGTATAATCCTGGGCCAGATACGCCGGGGCCACGGCCGGGTTGATATGCCGTTCGGAATACTGAACCCCCACTCCCCGGTCCCTGTGCAGCAGAATGGAATGAAACACCTTGTCTCCGGGCACCAGGCCCAATCGGGCGGCAATGTCCATATCTGCACACTCTTCCACCAGGAGCAGCACCTCACAGGAATGAACCCCGCCCCAGTCTGCAATTTCTCTGGCAATGCTTTTGATTTCCAGTAAGGCCGCATCGGGTTTCGGACGGGCCACAAACGTGCCCACCCCCTGTATCCGGACAATACGCCCTTCTTCGGTCAACTCCTTGAGGGCCCGGTTGGCGGTCATCCGGGAGGTGGCAAACGCTTCGGACAATTGCGCTTCCGAAGGTACCCGGTCATCCGGCTTCAGGTGTCCGGCATCCATTTCCCGGATCAGGTGCTGCTTGATCTGTTCATACAACGCCAGAGGGCGTGTCGATGTTCCCACAGTGCATCCTTACCTGATTGACAGGTTCGCTTTTCACAATCATTTTCTCTGATCATGAATTCACAAAAAACTTGACATCTCATCTATACTTGTATAGACAAGTATTAGCCAATCCACCCCGAAATGTCAACACCTTGCGGAGGAAAAAAAAATGACCCCCAAAAACCAATTACTGCAGGACCTGAACATCGGGTGCGGCAGGCCCCGGCCCGTGAAAGCCCCCACAGGCAGTCAGCTCCACTGCAAGGGCTGGTACCAGGAAGCGGCCCTGCGCATGCTGTGCAACAACCTGGACCCGGACAACGGGGAAAATCCGGATGAACTCATTGTGTATGGGGGACTGGGCAAGGCCGCCAGAAACTGGGACTGTTTCGATGCCATTGTCAGAACCCTGCTGGATCTGGAAAACGATGAAACCCTGCTGGTGCAGTCCGGCAAGCCCGTGGGGGTCCTGACCACCCACACTTCCGCCCCGAGGGTCCTCATTGCCAACGCCAACATCGTGCCCCACTGGGCCAACTGGGACTATTTCCATGAACTGGACAAAAAAGGCCTGATCATGTACGGCCAGATGACTGCCGGATCCTGGATCTATATCGGCACCCAGGGCATTTTACAGGGCACCTATGAAACCTTTGCCGCTCTGGGCCAGAAACATTTCAACGCGGATCTGACCGGAAAAATCGTGGTCACTGCCGGCCTTGGGGGCATGGGCGGGGCCCAGCCGCTGTCCGTGACCATGGCCAACGGGGTGGCCATCTGTATCGAGATCGATCCCTCCCGCATTGCCAAGCGCCTGGAAAAACGCTACCTGGATGTGGAAGCTGACGATCTCGATGCCGCCATTGCCATGGCCCGGCAGGCCGCAGACGAGCGAAAACCCTTGTCCATCGGGCTGTGCGCCAATGTGGGAGATGTGCTGCCCGCCATGATAGACAAAGAATTTATTCCGGATGTGATCACGGACCAGACCAGTGCCCATGACGAGCTCAACGGGTATTTTCCCACGGGCATCTCTTTTGAAGAGGCCCTGAAACTGCGCAAATCCGATCCGGACACGTACAAGGACATGGCATTGGACACCATGGCGGGTCATGTCCGCGCCATTCTTGAAATGAAAGACAACGGTGCCATTGCCTTTGACTACGGCAACAACCTGCGGGCCCAGGCCATGAAAAAAGGGGTGGACAATGCCATGGACTATCCCGGGTTTGTACCGGCCTATATCCGGGATTTGTTCTGCAGAGGCGAAGGCCCGTTCCGGTGGGCGGCCCTGTCCGGGGACCCGGAAGACATCAAGGTGACCGATGACGCCCTGATGCAGCTGTTTCCGGAAAAAACCAAAATGATCAACTGGCTGAAAATGGCTCAGGAAAAAGTCGAACACATGGGTCTTCCCACCCGGATCTGCTGGCTGGGATATGGCGAGCGGGAAAAGGCGGGAAAACTGTTCAATGACCTGGTGCGCACAGGAAAAGTCAAGGCACCCATCGTTATCGGCAGAGATCACCTGGACTGCGGATCCGTGGCATCGCCCTTCCGGGAGACCGAAGCCATGAAAGACGGGTCGGATGCCGTGGCGGACTGGGCCTTGCTCAACTGCATGACCAATGTGGCCTCCGGCGCCACCTGGGTGTCGTTCCATGACGGGGGCGGTGTGGGCATCGGGTATGCCCTGCATGCGGGCCAGGTCACGGTGGCCGACGGCACGGATGAAGCGGAAAACCGGGTCACCACGGTGCTGCGCAACGATCCGGGCACCGGCATCATCCGGCATGCGGATGCCGGGTACAAAACCGCCACTGATGTGGCCAATGATAAAGGGGTCAAACTGCCCATGATCAATATGTATGGTGAGCCATCCTGATCGGGTGGCCGCATCTGTCTGAGGCAGGCCGCCCCCGGCGGTGTCCTGTGGCCGGCCCGAGATGGCGACATCTGACGATTCGGCCACAGGACATCGCCGGGGGCTCGCACCTTACTGTTGCAAAACGCTCGAACACCGCTGCACCCATTATTTGAAATCCGGCAAAGGAGTGATCCATGACCACTGTCCCTGACAACATAAACCCGTTTCCTGAAACTATCGACCGGTGGTTCACAAACTGCCGGGTGGCCACCATGGCCGACGGTCAATACGGCATTATGGAAAATGCGGCCCTGGCAGTGTCGGGGGAAAAAATCGCCTGGATCGGGTCCATGGATGCCCTGCCCGATCCCCTCCCCGGCCCGGTCCGGAAGACAGACTGCAAAAACCGGTGGATCCTGCCCGGGTTTGTGGACTGCCACACCCACCTCATCTGGGCCGGTTCCCGGACAGAAGAGTTTGAAATGCGCCTGGCCGGGGCATCGTATGCCGATATAGCCACGGCCGGGGGCGGTATTTTTTCCACGGTCAAAGCCACCCGGGCCGCTGATGAAGATACCCTGTTCGACCTGGCATCCCGGCGCCTGGCCCATTTTCTGGGCCAGGGCATCACCACGGTGGAAATCAAGTCCGGATACGGCCTGGACCCGGCATCGGAACTGAAAATGCTGGCCGTGGCCGGACGCTTGAAAGAGGCGTTTCCCCAGCATATCGAGGCCACGTTTTTAGGGGCCCATGCCCTGCCCCCGGAATTTGCCGGCCGCCCGGATGACTATATCCGACAGGTCATGGATGTGATGCTGCCGGAAGTGAAACATCAGGGCATTGCCACGGCCGTGGATGTGTTTTGTGAAAACATCGCTTTTTCCAGAAACCAGACCCGGCAGGTCTTTGAAAAAGCCAAAGATCTGGGGTTTGCCCTCAAGCTGCATGCCGAACAGCTGTCCGATTCCAGCGGCACGGCCCTGGCTGCTGAAATGGGGGCCTTGTCCTGCGATCACCTGGAATATTTGTCTGTGGACGGTGCAAAAAAAATGGCGGATCATGGCACAGTGGCCGTGCTGCTGCCCGGCGCGTTTCACTATCTGAAAGAAACCCGGGTGCCGCCGGTGGACGCTTTCCGGCAACAAACCATTCCCATGGCCGTGGCAACGGATCTCAATCCCGGGTCCAGCCCGGTGTTCAGCATGCTCCCGGTGCTCAACATGGCCTGTCTGCTGTTCAAGCTGACCTGTGAACAGGCCCTGGCCGGGGCCACCCTGCACGGGGCCGCGGCCCTGGGTCTGGCAGACCGCAAAGGCAGCCTGGCACCGGGCAAGGATGCGGATTTTGTGATCTGGGATGTGGACACGCCCGCGGATCTGTGCTATCTCACCGGTATCACACCATTGAAACAGGTGGTCATCGGGGGGAAAACCGTGTCTCCGGAAAATGAAAGGACTTGATTTCCCCCCAAAGACCCCTTTGACACATCGGAGAGGAGCAGACATGATGATCCACAAAGATCCTCTGGTGATTGCGGCTCTGGCCTCGGCACTTCTGGGAATTGTTTTTCTTGTGGCAACCCTCCGGTCCCTGAAAAAAAAGAGACCGGTCTCTCCGGCCCTGCATTTTGTGACCGCCCTGCTCATGATCTGCCTGTTCGCCCTGTTCGGCACCATCAGTATCGCCACCCGGGGATATATCGCTTTGACCACGGAAACCCTGGCTGCGACCGTGGAAATCGAACCCATGGAAAAACAGCGGTTCACTGCGCGGTTCCACATGCCCGACGGCGAAAAAAAATCTTTTGTGCTGGCCGGGGACCAGCTGTATGTGGATGCCCACATACTCAAATGGAAGCCCATGGCCAATTTTCTGGGGCTGCACACCCTGTATGAACTGGACCGGGTTGCCGGCCGTTACGCCAGACTGGAACAGGAAACCTCCCGGGAACGCACCGTGTATGCCCTGTCCCGGGACAAATCTTTGGACCTGTTCGACCTGCGGCACCGGTTTGCGGCCCTGGCGTTTCTGGTGGATGCCGAGTATGGCTCCGCCACATTCATCACCGCTGACAAACCCTTGACCCTCAAAATCCTGGTATCCACCACCGGTCTTTTGATCCGAAAGAAGACGTCATGACCGGAAAATTGACCGCAACAGGATCGGTGACAAGTTCATGCCTCCACCCGCAGTTTTGTGCCATTGCCGGGCAGTTTCCGGAACAGCCTGCCGTGGTACAAGGCGACCGGGCGATTTCTTTCCAGCGACTGGACCGGGAATCCGACTGTCTGGCCATGGCACTGCAGTCCGGTGAAGACATGTCCGGCAACACCGTGGCCATTTACATGCCTCCCGGCATCGGGTTTGTGATTGCCGCGCTGGGGATTCTCAAAACCGGGGCAGCCTATGTACCGCTGGATATCCATGATCCGGCCGAAAGAACCCGGAACATGGTCCACCAGATCCGTCCGGCACAGGTGATCACCCTGCCGGAGCAGGTGGACCGGCTCAGCCCGGAACTGGAAATTCCCGTAAAAATTTTGAAAACCGGGCAGGTAACACACCCGGAAGGATCGCCGGCACACGGCACCGGATCTATCCATAAAAAAGGGGCGATATCACCGCTGGTTCGGCCCTGTGATCCGGCATCCACCGCCTACATCATTCACACCTCCGGCTCAACCGGGATGCCCAAAGGCATTCCCATCACCCATCAGGCACTGGTCAACCTGCTGGCCGCGTTTGATCAACTGATGCCCATCGGCCCGAAGGACCGATGTTCCCTGTGGTCAGGCCTGAATTTCGATGTGTCGGTGTATGAAATCTGGTCCGCCCTGGTATCCGGCGCCACCCTGTTCATTCCGGATGACCGGGTCCGGTTTGATGCACACGCCTTTTTTCAATGGCTCATTGACCACCAGATCACCTCAACCTACATTCCGCCGTTCATGATCGCGGACCTGGCCAGGTCCCCCGTGTTTCCCGAAAGCCTGAAACGGATGCTGACCGGGGTATCTGCCATTCCGGCCCGATTGCTTCATGAGATCAAGCAGCGGCATCCGGATTTGTGTCTCATCAACGGATACGGCCCGGCCGAAGCCACTGTGTGCGCCACATTGTACCCGGTACCGGACATGGTGCCGGAAACCGATATCGCTCCCATCGGCAAACCAGTACCCAACCTTGACATATGGGTACTGGACCCGGACGGACGGCCCGTTCCTCCGGGGGAAAAAGGGGAAATCTGCATTGCCGGCATCCAGGTGGCTGACCGATATGTAAATGATCCCGGACGCTCGGCCCAAAAGTTCGTCCCCCCCCCATTTTCCGATCGTTCAGTGAAAAAACCGGGCAACCGAATGTACAAAACCGGGGATTTGGGGATGTGGCTGCCAGACGGCAACCTGATCTTTTCCGGCCGGGCCGATTTCCAGATCAAATACAAAGGAATCCGCATCGAACCCGGGGAAATCGAGCAGGTGATCACCGCTTTTCCCGGCATCAGCCAGGCAGCGGTGGTGCTCAAAAAAAATATCGCCGGACATGACCAGCTGACAGCCTATGTCAATGCAGATCCCGACAAAACAAGGCTCATGCGGTTTCTGGCGGAAAAACTGCCCCGAACCCTGCTGCCGGATGTATTGATTTCCCTGCCGGCCCTGCCCCAGACCTCCCGGGGAAAAATCGACAGGGGTGCACTGATGGCCCGAGACGATCCCGCCCCCGGTTCAAAAACCCAAGATATCGATTCATCCTCCCCTTTTCTGACAGACCTGCAACAACAGGTGCTTCAAATCTGGGAACAGGTCCTGCAACAGAAAAATTTGTCTTTGAAAGCCCATTTTCTGCTGCTGGGGGGAGATTCCATTGCCGGGGTCAAACTCGTGTCCCGGATCAACCAGGCGTTCGGCACAACCCTGGCGCTCGATACGCTGTTCTCCCATCCGGTTCTTGAAGATTTTGCCGACCTTTTATCACAGGCCCTGCCAGGCGGACAGATGCCGGACCCACAGGGGTCAGACCGACAGGGGACAGACCGACCCCGGACCGACCTGGCAGATCCTTTTGCCCCCCCGCCCTCTTCCGGCCGTGTGGACAAGGATTGTTCCCCGACCCTGCCCCTTCTGGCGGACCAGTACCTGATCTGGGTCTTTGAAAAACTTCACCCGGGGACATCGGTCTATCATATCCCTCTGGTGTATGGCATCCGGGGACACATAGATCCGGCCCTCCTTGAACAGGCGGTGATGTCCGTGGCCCGGCAGCATCGCGCCCTGAACATGGTGGTTTACATGGCCGGCGATCATCCCTGCCAGACGGTGCGAAACACTGAACCGGATTTCATCCATCAGACCCTGCCCGGCCCATTGCCGGAACACACCGGGTCTGACCTGGATCCCGATATCATGGAACCGCTTCTGAAACAGATCACCCGGCCCTTTGATCTGGAAGCCGGCCCGCTTTTCAGAACCGCTTTGTTCACCGATGACCCGGGCCGGGCCATCGTCTGTTTCGTGTTTCATCACATCATTTTCGACGGCTGGTCCGCCGGGTTGTTCATCCGGGAAATCAACCGGGTTTATGCCTGTTTGGCCGGCCGTTCCTCTTCCGACCCTGTCTCGACGATCCCGGCCCGGACCGGGATCGAATTTCCCGAATATGTGGCCCGGCAGCTGGAGACGGATGAACAGAACTGGGAACAGGCCCGCCCGTTTTTTGAATCCTATCTGACAAACCTGCCGCAAGCCGTCCAGGTCGAACCGGCGGATTTTGCCGCAGCCACGCACCCCATCCACATGGACGCTGACAGCCTCAAAGACATCAAATCGCTGGCTGCCGCGCATCATACCACACCCTTTGCAATCCTGCTGTTGTGTTTTCAGCTGACCCTGTTTGTTTTCAATGGACAAAAAGACCCGGTGACCGGCATTGCCCATGCCGGTCGCAATGACATGGACACGGAAGAAACCATCGGTTTTTTCATGAACACCCTGGTGGTCAGACATCACATCCGGACCGACCGGTCTTTCAGTGACTTGCTGGCCCGGTTGAAAACCACCCTGAACCGGCTGATGCAGTATCAGCACATTCCTTTTTACCGAATCTCCCGATTCTGTCGCAAACAGGGACTAAACACCCCTTGTTTCAACACCCTGTTTCTTATGCAGACCATGGATCTGCCGGCAATGTCCATACCCGGGGCCCGATGCGAACGACTGCTGATTCAGCCGCCCGACACCCACATGGATCTCACCCTGGAACTCTATGAACAGGAAAACCAGCTCAACGGATGGTTCAAATACCGCACCGCCGCCTTTTCCACCCAGGACCTGACAACACTTTCCCGGCAGTTCTCCAAAATAGTCTCCAATGGTTCAAAACAGCCGGATATCCCATTGGCCGAGGTTCTGGATACCGGCCGATTCACCATTTCACCCATGCAGCATGCCATGCTCATGGAAACGCTGCGGGCCCCCCAGGGCGCCGGCTGTTATGTGGAGCAGGTGGTGTTTGACATGCATCGGGAAATCGACCTGGATCGATTTTCCGATGCATGGAAACGAATCATTGACTGCCACAGCACACTTTGCCTGGGCTTTGCCTGGGAAGGACTGGACGCGCCCGGGCAATTCTTTGCCCCCCCGCCCGAGTTGACAATCGAATTCAATGACTGGAGCCGGTTTGCCGCGTTTGAAAAAAAAGAATACCTGGACATGTTTCTCAAGGCGGACCGGCGGCTGGGGTTTTCCCTGGACAAGCCCCCGCTTTTCAGGATTGCCCTGATAAAGACCGGCACCCGGCACTATACCTGTATCTGGAGTTTTCATCACTGCATTGCCGACGGCAGATCCATGGGGATCATTCTCAGGGATCTGTTCACGGCGTATCAGCATCCCGAAGCCCGGTTGAAAAAATCCGGATCATTCAAAACCTATATCAACTGGCTGGCCCACCTGTCCGATCAATCGGACAGGGCGTTCTGGACCCGCCAGCTCAAAGGGTTCACGTCTCCGATGGCGTTTCCTTTCCAGCGAAAGGAAAAAAACCGGCCGGAACCCAGGCGGCAGCAGCATGCCATCCCTTTGACCACCGGCCTTCACCAGATCTGCCTGTCGACAGACACCACCCGAAAACTCAAACAGGCCTGCCGGAAACACCAGTTGACCCTGAACACATTTCTGATGGGAACCTGGGCCATTCTGCTCAGCCACTATACCGGACGTAAGGATATTCTTTTCGGGGCCACGGTATCGGTACGTCATTTTATTCCGGACAGCCAGGAAAAAACCGGTCTGTATATCAACACCCTGCCGGTCCGGATTCAGATCGATCCGGAACAGTCCCTGGTGGATCTGGTGTCAGACATCCGGACAAACTGGGCACAGGTCCGCCGGTTCCAGCACATGCCACTGGCAAAAATTCAGGCATGCAGCCCGCTCCAGGGCAGTCAGCCCCTGTCTGAAATCTATTTCTCCTATGACTACCAGTCTCTGGACGAAGCAATGACCCCGTATAAACCCGCCATGGCCTGCAAAGACATCGCTTTGCTGGAACGGACCCCGGCCGGCATTTTTCTCACGGTCCAGGGAACCGATGACTTGCATATCAGCATTGAATACGATCAGCGGAAATTTGCCTCAGACACCATTGAACAGATCCTGTTCCATTTTCAAACCTGCCTGAATTCAGCGGCAGACACGCCCGAGGCCCGGCTCACCGACCTGCCGGTACTCACCCGAAAAGAACAGGACCGGATCGCGGAAACGCTCAATACCCGGCAGAGATTCACCCGACCCAACAGCTGCATTCATCATCTGTTTGAAATCCAGGCATCTTTCAACCCGACCGTGACAGCGGTCATTGATCCCCGAAAACAGATCACCTACAGCCAGGTCAACACATCCGCCAACCAGACGGCCCATTTTCTGTTGTCCCGGGGGGCGGGGCCGGAAAAAAAAGTCCTGGTATTCATGCCCCGGACCGCCGACACCATCTCTTTGCTGCTGGGCATTCTGAAGTCCGGCTGCTGCTACATCCCCGTGGACGTCACATGTCCGGAAGAACGGCTCCGGCATATTCTCACGGATGCCGAACCCGACTTTATCGCCACCACCGCAAATTTGTGGAAAAAAATACCTGCAACCCATGCAGTTCCGATTGTCATGGACAGGGATCAGCCGGCGCTGGCCCAGATGCCGGAAACCAACCCGGAAACCCACGTGGCGCCGGAAAACGCCGCGTACATCATTTATACGTCGGGCTCCACCGGACTTCCCAAGGGGGTGGTCATCGAGCACGCATCCCTGACATCTTTCACCAAAGCCGCTGCAGATCTGTATGAGATCCAGCCCGATGACCGGATCCTGCAATTTGCTTCCATCAGTTTTGACGCGTCCGTGGAAGAAATCTTTCCGGCCCTGTATTCCGGGGCATCTTTGGTCATCAAGCCCCGGGACATGGTCCAGACACCGGCGGAGTTCTTTTCCTATTGCGCCCGGGAGCAGATCACTGTTGTGGATTTGCCCACCGCTTACTGGCATATGCTCACCGACAGCCTGGAGACCCTGGAAATTCCCGACCGGTTGCGGCTGGTCATCATCGGTGGGGACGCAGCCGACCCTGAACGGGTGGAGATGTGGCACCGGAATGCGCCGGATTTTGTCCGGCTGGTCAACACCTACGGCCCCACGGAAACCACTGTGGCCGTCACCTTTGCCGACCTGGATCAGGATACCGGGGAAACCGGCGAAGTCCCCATCGGCCGTCCGTTTCCCACCGTCAACCTGTGCATCCTCAACCATTTCAATCAGCCGTCTCCTTTCGGCGTTGCCGGTGAGCTGCATATCGGAGGTCCGCAAACGGCCCGGGGATACCTGAATCGCCCCGCATTGACAAAAGACCGGTTCGTTCCCGTTGCCTGTGCCGAACAAGACACCCTTTTCTTTAAAACCCGGGACCGGGCCATCCTCACCCCGCCCGGCCGGATCCTGTTCAAAGGACGAATGGACCGGCAGGTGAAAATCCGGGGATTCCGCGTGGAACCCGGCGAGATCGAAAAAACCGCCACCCTTTATCCCGGGGTGAAAGAATGTGCCGTCACCGTGGAAAAAACAGCCCGGGATCATGTCAGAACCATTGCATTCATTGTCCTGACATCCCCCGGGGACCCGAACGCATCCGGACCTGCCGACGTTGATATCTTGCATTTCAAATCCTGGCTGTGTACCCGACTGCCCGACTATATGTGTCCCTCAGCCATCGCCATAGTCAACGATCTCCCCCGGACCGTTTCAGGAAAAACCGATTACCAGGCCCTGACCGTGCAGGCCGACCGCGTTGTCCGGCCGTTGTTCGACCCGGATCCATTTTTGTCTGATACCGGGAAAGACCGCACATCGGTTTCTGTATTTGAATCCGACCCTGGAAAACGGCTGAAATCCATCTGGGAAACCATCCTCGATATGTCGCTCACCGACCCGGGCACCCATTTTTTCGATGCCGGCGGGTCTTCTCTCACAGCCATCCGGTTGATCACTGCCATCGAGAAGGAATTCAAACTGTCACTGCCGGTTTTAGCGGTGTTTCGGCATCCGGTATTTTCAGACATGGCCGAATTGATCCAGGAAAAAAATGCCGACATACAATTGAGCAGCGTCGATCCCATCCAGTCTCAAGGCCATGGCTCCCCCGTGTTTTTTGTTGCCGGCACGGTCGAAAATATCCCGGCGTTCCGCAACCAGGACCTGGATGGACATCCGTTTTACCGGGTGACGATCTTTGCCCATCGAATGGAAAACAACCGCATCATCCCTCTGGACATCTGGGAGATCGCCCGGCAGAATGTCCAGGAAATCATTCGTGTGCAGCCCACCGGGCCGTATATCATCATCGGATTCTGCCGGTATGCAATCGCTGCTTTTGAAATCGCCACCCAGTTGTCGCGTATGGGCAAACGTGTGGAAAAGCTGGTATTGATCGATGAATTCTGGCAGAAAAAAGGCATGTCTTCGTTTGTCGGACATCATATCCAGGGGATGCGCCGGTTCGGCATCCGGTACCTGTTGAAAAAAATCATTCCCAAGACCCGGGAAAAAATCAACCGGATTTCCCTGGAACTGGATGCCCAGCGCCAGAAACTGTATACTGCCACAGGTCAGTCATTGCCGGAAAATCTGCAAATGCGTCTCATGGAGGACGCTTTCTGGAAAGCCTATGAAACCTATATCCCCATGCCGTATCACGGGGATGCCGTTATCCTGGATTCGTTGATGTGGGATGAAAAATTCGCCCCTCAGCTTCGCACCCATATTCACGGCAATATAGAACGAATCCCGGTCAACACCCGTCATCAGGCATGGTTTGAACCGGAACAGATCCGCACGGTAATCCAGAGTCTGAAACAAAAATAGCGTGTTTTCAGCTTGATTTCTTGCGGGCCCCTTGATAAATTCAAGTGTTGATTTACCAAGGCAAACGGCAAAAGGCGGTTATGTACAAATCATTTTACGGACTTGCGACCAGTCCATTCCAGATCAGTACCGACCCCACATTTCTCTGGCTGGGAGAAAAACACCGGGAAGCCATTGCCATGCTCAAATACGGAATCCAGGTGGACGATCATACCGGCATGGTACTGCTGACCGGAGATACCGGTACCGGAAAAACCACCCTGATCAACGCATTGTTCAAATCTCTGGATCGAAGCGTGATCCGGGCTGCCATCAAAAATCCCAGCCTGGACGGCATTGACTTTTTCAATTATATTGCCGCATCGTTCGGCAATGACACCCAATTCTCCGCCAAGAGCCGATTTTTCATTGCGTTTGAACAATTTTTGAAAAATGCGGCAGACAAACAAAAAAAAGTGCTGCTGGTCATCGATGAAGCCCAGGTGCTCACCGATCGGCTGCTCAATGAAATCCGGCTTCTCGCCAATTTTGAGCAGGACGGCCGGAGCCTGATTCATATCTTTCTGGTGGGGCAGCAGGAAGTAAGAGAAAAGCTGACCCGGCCGGCAAACAAGGCACTGGCCCAGCGGATCTCGTTGAATTACCATATCGAGCCGCTGGTACAAGAAGAAACAAAAGAATACATTCAATACCGGCTTCAGGTGGCCGGCACCTCCTCTCCTCTTTTTTCTTCGGAAGCGATTCGCCTGGTGCACCGGTATTCCCGGGGACTGCCCCGGCAGATCAATATCCTTTGTGACCATGCCCTGCTCACCGGTTATGTCAAAAACCTCAAACAGATCTCCGGGGAAGTGATCCATGAATGTGCCCGGGAATTGTCCATTTCACGGTTTCCGGAACCGCACCCGACCCCGAATGTCCCCCGCGCTCCCGCATCCGGCCAATCGCCGGATCCTGCACCGCCTTCCGACCCTGCACCGGCTTTCGACCCTGCACCGCCGCCCGATCCTGCATCCGGTCCTGCATCCGGTCCTGCACCGACACCCGGTCCCGCACCGGCATCCGACGCGGTGCCGCCGTCCGACCCGGTCCAGGCGGCATCCCGGTCCCTTCCAGACAAAGACACCCGGACCCATCTGACGGAAGATCCCTTTCCGGAACCGGCAAAATCATTCAGCCGGCGTTATCTGATCCTCATAGCACTGGCCGTCTTTCTGTGTGTGGCCGCCGCCGGTCTGTTTTTCCTTTAAGCGCTTGCATCAAGATCCTTGACAATGCTATGATATCGGGTGTTGTACAAATATATAAGACACTTTCAACTGGAGATATGGCATCATGTGTGAATCCAATGTATATCTAAAAGAAAACGGCGCTGAAACACTGATCATGGAAAATGTGGCCGCCATCACCCCGGCCGGGGAAAACCGGTTCATTCTTCGAGGTCTTCTGGGTGAACAGCAGGAGATCGCCGGGATCATCGAAGACATCAACCTGATGGGGCATAAAATCACCCTCAAACCGGCCTGATGTCTGATTTCACACAATATCTGGCGGCACTGGCATCGGCCAACCGCCTGGGGCATGACATTGAATGGGTGTTTTATCCGGGAATGCTGCCGGAAAGCCGGCTCAAATGGTGGGGGGACTTTACAACCCGCCCTGCGGCCCACGAAGGCATCGATATCTGTTTTTACCGGACAAGAACCGGACAGATCCGGCATCTCCCCCCGGGTGCTCCGGTTCCGGCCTGGTCATCGGGAACCGTACTCAATATCTGCGATGATTTTCTGGGCAACACCCTGGTGGTGGCACCGGAATCTGTTGCATCCGGAGGCACCCGGGTTTTGGAAGTATACTCCCACCTGTCTGTCTGTGAAACGATCAGACCCGGCTCGGGTCTGCAAACCGGACAGATCATTGCCCGGATCGCCGATACCCATGCCATCGGGTCCGTGCTGTCACCCCACCTTCATCTGTCGTGTATCGAGGTGCCGGCCCACATTCCCTCAGACGCGCTGAACTGGTCTCTTTTCCCCCGGCGGGAAAAAGTCAATGTCATGAATCCGGTTTTTATGTAATGCCGTTTTTTTTCAGAACCAAAAGAAAATTTGAAAAAAAAAGCAAATTGAACTATGATCCCCTCAAATTGAATTTTTACTATTGAACCCTCTTTTGGAGACAATCAATGAAAACCATCAAATTATTGATTCTGCTGATCATCCTCGGGCTGGCCGGACTTTTGATTTATCAGAACCTCGCTTATTTCACCTCGAAAGAAATGTTGACCCTGAATTTGAAATTCACCGGCTGGACGGCACCTGAACTGCCCAACTGGGCGTTCTGGGGAATCTGCCTGGGGCTGGGCCTGTTGATCACAGGGATCAAGGGGCTGGCCACTGCATTCGGCCTGGGCAGAGAAATCAAGAAAAAAGACAGGCAGATCTCGGAACTGACCGCCTTGAACACCGACCTGCAGGCCCGTCTGGATGTATTTCTTCATGATCCATATATCAAAAAAGGGCTGTCCGACACCCGGGAACCGGAACCAGATGTTTCCGCACAAAAAGCAGAGGACGTACAAAAAGCCGATGACGTACAAGAGGTACAAGAGGCACATGACAAATCAAACGGCCAGGGCCCGGACAACTCAACTTCCAAGGAATAATACATTTTAGCGCCCATCCATGAGCGAGCCCAGACAAACCCCCATGATGGCCCAGTATCTGGCCATCAAGGAGCAATACAAGGATGCCATTCTTTTTTACCGGATGGGAGATTTCTATGAAATGTTCCATGAAGATGCCAAAAAAGCCGCCGCCATCCTTGAAATCGCACTGACATCCAGAAACAAAAACGAGGATGCCCCGGTTCCCATGTGCGGGGTTCCCTATCGGGCCGCTGACACCTATATTGCCAGGCTCATCGAGAATGGATGCAAAGTGGCGGTCTGTGACCAGGTGGAAGACGCGGCCGCAGCCAAAGGACTGGTGAAACGGGAGGTGGTCCGGGTCGTCACGCCGGGTATGATCCTCAACGAAACACTGCTGGATCAGACCACCCACAATTTTCTGATCGCTTTTTCCATGATCCGGGACCGGGCCGCCCTGGCCTGCCTGGATATTTCCACCGGGACCTTCACCACCTGTGAAGTTTTCAAAAAAGGAAGCGGCATTCCGAATGCCCTCATCGATGAAGCCCTGAAACTGGATCCCCGGGAAATCCTGATGCCCGAGCACGTTGAAAAAGATCCGGTGTTTCGTTCTGTTCGTCAGGCACTCACCGGCCGCCAGATCTCATACCTGCCCTCGTCCATTTTCCGGGAATCGGATGCCAGGGAGCGTCTGACCCGGAAATTCAACACCATCACGCTCAACGGGTTCGGCATCGACCAGATGCCGGCGGCCATCAGTGCCGCCGGGGCCGTGACCGCGTATGTCCAGGACACCCAGATGCAGGACACCACCCATATTTTTCAAATCTGTCCCTATGATCTGGAAAATTTTTTGAAACTGGATGAGCGGACATGCCGGAACCTGGAACTGCTGGCCAACCTCCAGACCCGGGATAAAAAAGGATCGCTCATTTCAATTTTGGACAAGACCGCCACGGCCATGGGCAGCCGCAAGATCAAAACCTGGCTGCGTCATCCCCTGGTGAACCGGGAGGAAATTGAACTGCGGTGTGAAGCGATCCAGCGGTTGATGGATGCCCCCCATCTCCACAAGACACTGATCACCCTTCTCAAATCCGTGTTTGATCTGGAACGTCTGGGCAGCCGGGTGTCCATGGGTCAGGGCAATGCCAGGGACCTGCTGGCATTGAAAAACTCGCTGCTCTGTCTGCCGGAATTGTTCACCACCCTGAACCGCCTGGACCATCCACTGCTCAACGGCAGCCGGGTCCATGACCTGGCACCGGCACTGGCCCGGCTGGGCCGTCTGGCCGAGCTTATCGACTCGGCCATCCGGGAGGACGCGCCCCATGTCCTCAATGAAGGGGGCCTGATCAACGATGGCTACAGCCCGGAACTCGACGATCTGGTATCCATTTCCAGAGATGGAAAATCCTGGATTGCCAAAACCCAGGCTGAAGAAAAGGAAAAGACCGGGCTGTCTTCCTTGAAAATCAAATACAACAAGGTATTCGGGTATTTTATCGAAGTGTCCAAAACACAGGCCCCCCAGGTACCGGACCATTATATTCGAAAACAGACCCTGGTGAATGCGGAACGGTTTATCACCGATGAAATGAAAGAAGTGGAATCCCGCATCCTGTCCGCCCAGGACAGACGCAACGCCCTGGAATACGACCTGTTCGCTTCTGTGCGCGACCAGGTGGTGGACGATGCCGTGACCATTTTACAAATGGCGGATTTCATTGCCACGGTGGATGTGCTCCAGGGGCTGGCCCGGACCGCATCGGAAAATGGATATACCCGCCCGGAAATCAATGATCAGGGCCGCATCACCATTACCGACGGCCGCCACCCCGTGGTGGAAAAACTGATCATCGGAGAACGGTATGTGCCCAACTCCATTGAGATGGACAATGAACAAAACCAGATCCTGCTGATCACCGGCCCGAACATGGCCGGAAAATCCACGGTGCTCCGGCAGGTGGCCCTTACCGTGATCATGGCCCAGATGGGCGGATTCGTTCCGGCGCAAAACGCGTCCCTGTGCCTGGTGGACCGGATTTTCACCCGGGTGGGCGCCCTGGACAATTTAAGTTCCGGCCAGTCCACATTCATGGTGGAAATGGAGGAAACCGCCAACATCGTGAACAATGCCACGCCCCGGTCCCTGGTGATTCTGGATGAAATCGGCCGGGGAACGTCCACGTATGACGGCATGAGCATTGCCTGGGCCGTGGCCCGGTATCTTCATGATCTGGCCGGGAAAGGCGTCAAAACCCTGTTTGCCACCCATTATCACGAACTGATCCGGCTGGGGGACACCCATCCCCGGATACAGAACTTTCATATCGCGGTCAAAGAATTCAACGACCATATCGTTTTTTTGCGGCACCTGGTAAACGGAGGGACCAACAAAAGCTACGGCATCCAGGTGGCCCGCCTGGCCGGGGTCCCCCAAAAGATTATCGAGGATGCCAAACAGATCATGACCGCGATTGAACAAACCGAGGGCGGTCAGATACCGGTGGAACCGATCTTTCAAAAACCGGCCTCCGGAAAACGAAGAAAAAAAAAACGTGCCGATGGACAGATGGAACTGTTCAGCACCGGGGAAACAAAATTGCTGGATATGCTCAAACAGGTGAATATTTCTGAAATGACCCCGCTGGAGAGCCTGAATTTTTTGCATGAAATGAAAAAAAAGGCAGGTGTCTGACCCATGAGCCTTTGGCAACTGCATACCCAATGCCGGAAAGGGCTGGTGCTTGCGGGGATCATGATCTGTGTCTTTCTGTTTTGTGCGGGTTTTCTGGAAACCGTCACGGCATCGGTCCCCAGACAGGAATACCTGGCTGCGGATGCTGCGTTCAAAAAACTGCGCCATTCAGCGGTCAAACGCCAGAAAGTCTCGGAATGGCTGCACTGCATTCATCTTTACGAGGCCATATACAAAACCCATCCCCAGAGCACCTGGGCCCCGGCCGGCATGTACCGGGCAGCGGAGCTCTACCTGCAACTGTTTACCCTTTCCAATGATACCGTTTTCCGAACCCGGGCCGTTGACCTGCTGGTGCGAATCCGGAACAAATACCGGTCTTCCGCGTATAATGAACGCGCGGCATCTCAGCTCAAATCGCTTTCAGAAAATCCGGACCCCAAAACCCACCCTCCCCGGCATATCCGTTCCAAAAAAGCGGAAACCCAAAAAGAACAGTTTTTCGAAATCACACCAGATTCCGGACCGGCAGATTCATCGGATCAGACGGCCCGTTTTGATCAGCAGACCACCCGGCTTGAGGCCATTTTGCAGGATTCATCCCCGGACACAAAAAAAAATCAGGATGTCCAGAAAAACGCCCCTGTTTCTGACAAAACCGGACCGGACGCCTATATCACGGATCTGCGGTTCTGGTCCAACCCGGAATACACCCGCATCGTCATCAACGCGGACCAGGACCGGTCATTTTCCCATCATCTGCTCAAAAAAGATCCAGACCTGAACATCCAGTTCCAGCGTCTCTACGTGGACATTCCCCGGGCCCTTCTGGGAAAAGGGGTGGCAGAACACACGCCCATCAATGACGATTTGCTCAAGCAGGCCCGGGCCGGCCAGTATCTGCCCCATACCGTGCGGGTGGTGGTGGATATCAAATCCTTTGAAAATTATAAAATATTTTCCTTGAAAGACCCTTTCCGGATTGTCATCGATGTGTGGGGCAAAGGCAACGGCGCCGCAGATCCGGGCCAGGCATCTCAAACCGCGGCACAAACCGGCGAGTTATTGAAAAACAGCCCCACGACCACCGACAATCTCAAGTCCTCGGATATTGCCCGGCAGCTGGCTCTGGGCGTACATAAAATCGTGATCGATCCGGGTCACGGGGGCAGTGATCCCGGGGCACCGGGCTATGCCAAAGGGGTCTGGGAAAAAGAGATTGTGCTGAAACTGGCCCACAACCTGGCGGACAAACTTCGGGACCGGCTGCACTGTACCGTGATCCTCACCCGGGACAGGGATACAAAATTGACACTGGAAGAACGCACGGCCATTGCCAACACCCAGCGGGCCGATCTGTTCATTTCCCTGCACACCAACGCGGCCCGCAATAAAAACCTGGCCGGAATCGAGACCTATCTTTTGAACCTGGCCACGGACGAACAGGCCATTGCCGTGGCTGCCAGAGAGAATGCCACATCCAAAAAAAATATTTCCGATCTGGAATTTATTTTGAGCGATTTAATGAAACACGCCAAAATCGGTGAATCCACCCGCCTGGCCAATGATGTTCATCAGTCTCTGGTTCAGGGAATGAAAAAAAAATATTCAAAAATAATTGACCTGGGCGTGAAACAGGCCCCGTTTTATGTGCTTTTGGGGGCGCGCATGCCTGCCATTCTCGTTGAAACCTCATTCATATCCAACAAACGGGAATGTGAACGGCTGCTGGATCCCGACTACCAGGACGCGCTGTGTGATGCCATCGCCACGGGGGTCCAGACATATGTGGATGCCACCAATCCCCGGCAATTATGACCCATGAACCGAGACACCAACCGTCAGAAAAAAAAGGAGATACGATCATGTCTTTTGAAACCATTTTATTTACATCAGAAAACCACATCGCCCTGATACAGTTCAACCGCCCCAGGGCGTTGAACGCATTGAACAATCAACTGTTCGACGAACTGGACCAGGCTCTGGACCAGGTGGCGGCCGACGGGGATCTCCGGGTGCTGGTTCTCACCGGGGCCGGAGAAAAAGCGTTTGTGGCGGGCGCGGACATTGTGGAACTGAGCCGCATGACCCCGCTCCAGGGCAAAAATTTTTCCAGAAAAGGGCAAAAGGTGTTTTCCAAAATCGAACACCTGCCCATCCCGGCCATTGCCGCAGTCAACGGATATGCACTGGGCGGCGGGTCTGAAGCGGCCCTGGCCTGTGATTTCATCTATGCGTCTGAAAAAGCCGTGTTCGGGTTGCCGGAAATCACCCTGGGCCTGATACCGGGGTTCGGCGGCACCCAGCGCCTGGCGCGCCTGGTGGGAACCAACCGGGCCAGAGAAATGGTGTTTACCGGCAAAAACATCACGGCCCAGCAGGCGTATGAATTCGGCATGGTCAACCAGGTCTGTGCGCCGGACCAGCTCATGGACACGGTGATGAAAACCGCCGGGCTTATCGCCTCCCGGGGCCGGGCATCGTTGCGGGCTGCCAAGGAAGTGATTCTCAACGGCGGCAATGTGGACCTGGAAACCGGGTGCCGGATTGAAAACGATGCGTTCGGCCTGACCATGTCCAGTGAGGATGCAACAGAAGGTACCACCGCATTTCTTGAAAAGCGAAAACCTCAATTCAAAGGAACACTTGACTAACCCGGCCCTGTTTCGGCCGGGCGGAAAGCATGTTTGCAAAAAAGGAACCCTTCATGCCCATTTTTGATATTGATTTTGAAACCATGCCCAGGGAGGGCCTGGAAGCGATCCAGTTACGACGGTTACAGACAACCATTGCGCGTGTGTACGCCACGGTGCCGTTTTACAGGCAGCAATTTGACAACGCAAAAATCACTCCCGAAGACATCCAGTCTCTGGATGACCTGCAAAAAATCCCGTTCACCACCAAACAGGATTTACGGGACAACTATCCCTACGGCATGTTCGCGGTTCCCATGGAACAGGTGGTGAGAATTCATGCCTCTTCGGGCACCACGGGCCAGCCCACGGTGGTGGGATATACCCGACGGGATGTGGACACCTGGGCCGATCTCATGGCCCGAAGCCTGGCTGCGGCCGGTGCCGGGGCCGGAGATATTATCCACAATGCGTTTGGTTATGGGTTGTTCACCGGTGGCCTGGGCGCCCACTATGGGGCGGAGCGGCTGGGGGCTTCGGTCATTCCGGTTTCCGGTGGGAACACCAGACGTCAGATCACGATTATGAAAGATTTCAAACCCACCATTTTATGCGGTACCCCGTCCTATATCCTTCACCTGGCGGAAGTGGCCGATGACATGGGGGTAAATTTCAAAAATCTGTTCTTCAAATCCGGAATTTTCGGCGCGGAACCCTGGACGGAACACATGCGCCAGGAACTGGAATCCAAACTTTATCTCAAGGCCGTGGATATTTATGGACTCAGTGAAATCATCGGACCGGGTGTGTCCATTGAATGCAAAGAGGAACAAAACGGGCTTCACGTGTTCGAGGATCATTTCATTGTGGAAGTCATCGACCCGGATACCGGTGAAGTCCTGCCCTGTGGAGAATCCGGAGAACTGGTATTCACTTCTTTGACCAAAGAAGCGTTTCCCGTGATCCGGTACCGCACCCGGGACATTTCCTCTTTGAACCCGACCCCGTGTTCCTGCGGCCGCACCTTTGTCCGCATGACCAAGCCGGCCGGCCGGACCGATGACATGCTGATCATCCGGGGGGTCAATGTGTTTCCGTCCCAGATCGAAAGCGTGCTCATGGAAAACCAGACGATCCGCCCCCATTACCAGCTGGAAGTGGATCGAAAAGGAAACCTGGATACCCTGACGGTGAATGTGGAAATCAATGAAGGGGTTTTCAGTGACGACATCAAAAGCCTTCAGGCCATGGAAAACAAGATCGCCATGGACATCAAGGAAACCTTAGGGGTTTCGGCCCGGGTGAGGCTGGTGGAGCCCAAAGCGATCCAGCGCAGCCAGGGAAAAGCGGTCCGTGTGATTGACAAACGAAATTTATAACAGAGGAGATCCACATGCTTGCCGAACAGATATCCATATTCATCGAAAACAAGGAAGGCCGGCTGGCGGAAGTTACCGCCATTGTAAGGGATGCCGGGGTGAACATCCGGGCGTTGTCTCTGGCGGACACCACCGATTTCGGGGTGCTGCGTCTCATTGTCAATGACAACGAGGCCGCGGAACAGGCCCTGCGCAAGGAAGGATTCACCGTGGGGAGAACCAAGGTGCTGGCCGTGGAGGTGGCGGACGAGCCCGGGGGGCTGAACAAGGTGCTGGATCCGCTGTGGATGCAGAACGTCAATGTGGAATATATGTACGCCTTTGCCAATCCCCAGTGCAAAAACGCCATCATGGTGTTCCGGTTCGACGACCATGAAAAGGCGCTCCAGATCTTAGGCGAGCATCAGATCAAAGTGATCACCGCCGAAGAGATCTCCAGCCTGTGACCGTGTCGCTCACAAGAGCGCTTTGTCGTTCATGCTGACTTTTCTCACCAGATCCCGGTAATCGGCCGAAGCCGTGGATCCCGGCGCAAATTCAAAAATGGATTGGCCAAACGACGGGGCCTCTGCCAGGATTTCATTGTAGCGGACAGGGGTGCAGATGGTATCGGGATACAATTTTTTCAACTGGCTGTACAGGGTCTGGGGTCCCTGGATGCGGATATCCAGAAATGTGGGGACAATATATTTGAGTTCAATCTCCCTGCGGTATTTCTGGATAGACGCCAGGCTTTTCAAAAATTCGGACAGGCCGTGGAGGGGCATCACCTCCAGGGCCACCGGCACCAGGACCTCGGTGGCATAAAACAGCACGTTGACAATCAACTGGTCCCATCCGGGCGCCGTGTCAATGATAATAAAGTCATACTGCGTGTCCAGGGGTGACAGGGCTTCGGAAAGAGCCCACTCCGCACCGAAACTTTTCCGGTCAATGATCCGCTTGACCCCGGCCAGAGATCTTCCCCCGCCCAGAAGCCACAGGTTTTTCCGGGCCTGCAGAATGCATTCTTCCGGTGTCAGCTCCCCGGTGAGCAGTTCCGTCAGGCCGGCCCCCGGTTTTCGGCCCAGCATGTACGCGGACTGGCCCTGGGTATCGGTATCCACCAGCAGCACCCGGTACCCGGCCAGGGCCAGGCCGCAGCTCAGGTTCACCGATGTGGTGGTTTTCCCCACCCCGCCCTTGCTCAATGTCACGCATATCTTTCTGGCCCGATGTTCCAAACCGGGTGGGTCCCGCCGGTCCGACAACGGGTCCTTCATGACCGGGAATCTGTGTTTACATGCCTTGCAGGTGGCCACAAGCTTTTTCCCGGAAGACAGATAAGGGGAGAGGACCTCCGGACTGACCTTGTGCTTTCTTGTGCATTTGGGGCAGATGATAATCACCTTGAATCCTCCTTTTTCAGCTCTTTGAGAATCGCATCCACGGCAATCCCCACAATCTGCTTCATGGAAACCCGCCTGCTTTTCCCCAGCGATACCCGCAGCCTTGTTCTGCCTTTATTCTCCCACACCTGAACAGACACATTGTCCCGGGTCACCTTCCAGGAATCGGTGTCAGGACCTGAAAAGCTGTCATTTTCTTCATCCATGGAGCCACTGCGGTAGATCAGGCAATCCAGTTCCCGGGTGAGGTCTTTGTCCTCACCACCCTTTCCGGACAGGATTTTTCCCATAATATCTTTTTTCTGATTCATTTTTCCTCTTCCGGTGATGCCAGCACTTGCTTTTTCAGCCGGGCCAGCTCTTGTTCCAGCATCGTTTTCTGTGACTCGGACAGATCGATCCACTGAATACCGAACTGCCACAGACCCGTGTCATGGATGGCGCAATGAACGACTTTCCCGGTCAGTTCCGTCAACCGGGTATCTTTGACATTCAGCTGGCAGGCATCCAATAAATCTCCGACCGCAAATGCCTGATTGTCTTCGACAAGAATACCGATCCCTCCCAGACCGATGTCTGACACCGGGCAGGTAATGGATGAAACAATGGCAGAAATGGGTTCTTTCTCACCCACAGGCACCCGAAAGGCTTGGCGGACCGGGTTTTCGGACTCTTCGGGTACAGGAAAAAATTCAATGGTTGAATGACTCATAACCCCCTCCATGGACTGAATACAAAAGGGTGCAGAACACATCGTGCCCTGCACCCTTTGTCAGCTGTCTTGTTTTGAACGCGCGGTTACGCACGGCTCGACACTATCCAAGAAGCTTGGTTACCGTCTCCAGAACGGGATGTGCATAGATCAGGATCAAGGCGATAACCAGCGCGTAAATAGCCAGGGATTCGATCAACGCCAGACCGATCAGCATGTTCACCTGGATTTTACCCGCGGCTTCCGGGTTTCTGGAAATACCGTTCATGGCGCCGTTGATGCTGAAACCCATACCGATACCGCAGCCGAACGCAGCAATACCGATTGCCAGACCTGCTGCCCATACACTGCCTACAAGAAATTCCATTTTTGACTCCTTCAAACATGTTAAGATAAATAATTATAACACAAACAAACGGGCTTCTTCCATTTCCCGTAAAAAAACCGTATCAATGC
Source organism: Desulfotignum sp. (assembly GCA_011389555.1). GTDB lineage: Bacteria > Desulfobacterota > Desulfobacteria > Desulfobacterales > Desulfobacteraceae > Desulfotignum. The sequence continues at coordinate 31,213 of JAABUD010000134.1, forward strand.
GCTTCTTCAATGGCCCCGGCAATATACATGGTGGACAGAAGAAAGAACACCAGGGCCTGGACCAGGCAGACAAACACGCCCAGGGCCATGACCGGCAGCGGTGCCAGAAACATGCCGCCCAGCATGAGCAGAATGATCACCACCAGCTCTTTTCCCATGATATTGCCGAAAAGCCGGTATGTGAGAGAAAGCACCCGGGCGGTATGAGCAATGAGTTCAATGGGCAGAAACAGCGGGATCAGAAGCGGAACCGGCCCCAGAAAATGCTTGATATATTTGAACCCGTGCATCGTGATGCCGATGACATGGCTCCACCCCACGGCAATGAGTGCCAGCGCCAGGGTGGTGTTCACACTGGCTGTGGGCGGATACAGGGCCGGTGCCAGGCCCATGAGATTGGCCACCAGGATGAACAGAAACAGGGTCAGCAGCAGGGGGTAGGATTTGCGTCCTTCCTCACCGGTGATACTGACCACGAAATCTTCAAGACCGGAGATCAGCACTTCAAATACATTCTGAGCGGTATTCGGCACCAGAGAGACACTTTTGCCCGCCAGCCAGCCGAAAACTATCAGAACGATCATTGTGAGCCACATATATGTCACATGGGGATAATGAGCCGCCCATTCTTCCAAACCAAACAATCCAAACACAGATGTCATGAATAAATATGGGTGTTCCACCTTATACCGCCTCCTTAAAAAGTAATCGTGTCACCGCAAACAGTGTTACCAGGAACACGCTTGCAACCACCAATGAAAGCCCCGCCAGAAGTCCCAGCGGATGCACCATATGATTTGCTATCAGCACAAAGATCACAACGCCGCTGACGGCAAACCGGATGAAATATTTTACCAGGACCTGCCCCATCAGGGACCGCCCTTTTTGTGAGACCTGATCGGGACAGATCGTTTGGGTGATGGTCCGCTTGAGCAGATGAAAATTGACGGCAACGATCAATCCACCGGCCATCACACCCAGATAAAACGGCATGGAGGTGGTCATCACCGCCACCAGACCGCCCGCCACAAGCAGAAGCCAGTTGAATTTCACTGCACGATCAATCATGTCTGTCACGTTCCCTGTCAAAACTTCTTCCCTTTTTTACCGGCCCGGACAATGTTGCTGAATCCGGCGGCAATGCCGAGCAACAGCCCCACAAACATCAGGACCGGGGTTGTCTCAAATTTTTTGTCCAGCCAGAGCCCCACTCCCAGGCCGATAAAGATGGACAAGGCCACCGATATTCCCAGACTGGCAAAATATCCCAGTTCCCGGATGGTGTTGCCGGTTTCCTTATTGGTCATCTCTTATCTTCCGCCTTTTGTTCATGGATCTTCTGGCAATCCAAAGATCACTTGTACAGTGTGCAAATACCATATGCTTCGGGTGAAGTCAACGTGAAAAAACCGTTGCAGGTTCATTCTTTTTTTCATCCCAGAAGGCCGATGGCACAGGCAAACCGGCCGGTTGTTTTTTCTTTGCGAAAGGAAAAAAACAGGTCGGGCCGGCACCGGGTGCACAGGTTCATGCCAGAGATGTGATCCAGGATCAATCCTTTTGCCAGCAGCTGGTCCACAGACAGGGCCCAAAAATCAAACACCGCTTTTTCCGGGTGTTTATACTGCCACAGGTTTTGGGGAATCTCTTGCTTATAATGGATGAATTCCGCGCAGCAGGGCCCCAGAGACGGGGATATCCCGGCCAGGATCTGCTGTGGATCACACCCGAACCGGCCGATCATGATATCCACACACCGGCCGATGATGTTTGCCACGCTGCCCCGCCATCCGGAATGTACATTGGCGATGACATGTTTGTGGGGATCCGCCAGCATCACGCCCTGGCAGTCCGCCACCTGGATCACCAGAGCCAGCCCGGTCTGGTCGGTCACCACGGCATCCGCTGTCAGAGCCGTTCCCGTCGCGGGGTGACCGGGTGCCCAGAACCGATCCGGGTCGATTGTCTCGTCTCTGGGCAGCACCAGAACCTCGCTGCCATGGACCTGGTGTAAAAAAACCGCCCGGGGCATGCGCAACCATGACAGGATCCGATTCCGGTTTTCCGAAACCGCCGCTGGATCATCCCCGGTGCTGAATCCCACGTTCAGCGAGTCGAACGGCGGCCGGCTCACCCCGCCCCGGCGGAAAAACACCCCATGAACCAGGTGTGGGATGTCAGAAAAACAGGAGAATGTCATTTTTGGCCCGGCCATTGGTGTCATGACTCCTTTCCAATGCTGTAATGATCCAATGCTGTAATGATCCAATGCTGTAATGAATGGATGAACCCTCCGTATTGCATGTTTGATATTTTATGCTTACCCTATCGGATGGAAACAGAATCGGCAACCGGATTTTCATCTGTTTTCGATTTTTTGAACCCAGGTTGTTTATTGACTTTTCAACAAAATGTAAGTAACTAATTACAAGGAAAGATTGAATTGATACTGGATTTGATTTCATTAAAGAAAATCGGTTTTTTTCAAAAGATTATACATAAAAAGTTTATTGTAACCATTTTATAGAAAGCACCCAATAAGGAGAAACAATCATGGCCAAATCCTTTTTACAAGGCAAGCATATTCTGGCAGTGGATGATGAACAGGATATCATAGAAACCATCCAGGAGATTCTGGACACGGCCACCGTGGATTCTGCGACCGATTATGAGACTGCATCGGAAAAAATTTACAACACCCGGTATGATCTGGCAATTCTGGACATTATGGGGGTCAACGGTATCAAACTGCTTGAAGAGTGTGTTCAGCGGGATATTCCGGCCATCATGCTCACCGCCAATGCCATGAATCCCCGGGCGCTGATAGAATCCATCAAAAAAGGAGCATTGTCCTATCTGTCCAAAGAGCATCTAAGCGATATCGACACCCTGATCGAAGAGTTCATGGATGCCAGAAAACAGGGCAGGCCCACCTGGAAGATGTTGTTTGACAAACTCGGTGATCATTTCGATGTACGTTTCGGTGACAACTGGAAAGATGAGAACCGGGATTTCTGGGATGAGTTCGAACAGCACTGGACCGTGACCCGAGGCATTCAGGAGCGTCTCCGGCACAACGCCAACATCATCGACAAGGGGATATAAGCGCCCGCCAACACGATTGCCGGCGGGCGCGCCTCCACGATCAGTTGTATCCGAACATCCGGGGAAGAAACAGCACCACCTGGGGAAAATACGTCAAAAAGAACAGGACACTGATCTGGATGAGCAGAAACGGCCAGATGGCCCTGGACACATAGATGATATCCCGCTTGGCCAGGGAGCCGGTGATGAACAGACTCACCCCCATGGGCGGGGTACAGTATCCAATGGCCAGGTTCACGGTCATGATCAGCCCGAAATGCATGGGATCCACACCAAACGGACCCAACAGCGGCAGAAACACCGGTCCTAAAATCAATGTGGCGGAAATGATATCCATGAACATGCCGATGATCAGCAGCAGGATGTTCATGGCCATCAAAAACACAATGGGCGACTGGATGGAGGCCACCACCACCTCGGCCACCCGGTTGGGAATGTTTTCAAACGTCAGATACCGGCCGAAACAGGTGGCGGACGCCACGATCAGCAGCAGGGTAGCCGAGGTGACCGCAGAACTGACCGTCACATCCTTGATATCGTTGAAACTCATGGACCGGTAGATAAAATACTCCACGAAAAGCGCATATACCGATGCCACCACGGCAGCCTCATTGGCGGTGAACATCCCGGAGAATATCCCGCCGAAGATGATGACAATAAGCATCAGCGCCCAGAACCCTTCCTTGAAAATCGCCAGCAGATCTCCCAGTTTCGGGGCGGGCAGCCGTTTGATATCGGTCCGGTTCCGGTATTTGAGCCAGCTGTAGATGCACACACAGAAAATAATCAGCATCCCGGGGATGAACCCGGTGATGAACAACCCTTCCAGCGACACATTGCTGATCATGGAATAAAATATCATGCTGATGCTGGGGGGGATGATCACGCCCAGGTTCGGGGAGGTGGTCATGAGCCCCAGGGTATATTTTTCATCATACCCGTTTCTCATCAACGCCGGGATCATGAATCCGCCCAGGGCCACCACCGTGGCCACCGTGGAACCGGAGATGGCCCCGAACAGCCCGCACCCGATGACTCCGGCCATGCCCAGCCCCCCCGGCAGCCAGCTCACCAGGGCATTGGCCAGGTTGATCAGTTTTTCCACGGTTTTTCCCTTGCTCATGACATTGCCGCAAAGGATAAAAAACAGCACCACCACCAGAGAAAAATTATCCAGACTCCTGAAAAGGGTCTGGATCAGCAGTCCCAGGGGCATGTCCAGAAAAAAAATCAACCCGATGGCAGCGGTGAAAAACAGACACAGAAAAACGGGAACATACGTAAACATGCACCCCAAAAGAACACAAAGAATAATCAGATCACTTGTCTGCATGAAAAACGGCCCTTTTTATTTTGATGTAAAATCCTGAACCATGACCTGGATCGTCCTGAGAAACACCATCAAGCCTGTGACCGGCATGACGGCGTATACAATAACCAGGGGAATTTCCATGATGATGGTTTTCTGGTGGGTCAAAAACTGGAGATGGGTCATTTTATATCCATAATAGATCATCATTCCGGCAAACACCAGCATCAGGATATTGGTATAAAAGGTCAGGCCTTTTTTCAATTTGGGGAAAATCTGGACCACGGCGTCAATCCGGATCATGGCCCGCTGCTTGACGGCCACGCTGGCGCCTATGAACGTGGAATAAATGATCACAATCCGGACCAGTTCTTCACTCCAGGCAAGGGTGTAATTGAATCCATACCGCAGCACCACATTGAAAAACAATGCGATCAACGCGGTGATGACAATAACGAAAAGAGTCCATTCTTCAAAATGGCTGGCCGCCTTATCCAGTTTCCTAAGTGTTTTCCCAAGCATATATAATCAACCCCGGGCTCAATGATTGATAAAAGAGTCGGGCCTGCTCACAACAAACAGACCCGACTTGTCCACTATCCGAATATTATTCGCGTAAAAAATCCTGCACTTCTTTTAAGAAATTATCCGGTCTGTACGTATCGCCGGGATACAGCCGGTTGATTTCTTCGGCATATTTTTCATAGGTTGCCTGGCTCTGATCTTTGAGAATTTCTATCTCCGCCTCCGGCAGCTGGATGAACTCCACCCCCTCTTCCTGGGCAGCCACTTTGTTTTCTTCTTCCCAGACAGCGGTTCTTTTCCGGTTTTCGGCTGCGACATCGTGTACCGTCTCAATAAAGGTCTGCCGCAAATCATCGGGCAGGCTGGCCAGCCATGCCTTGTTGAAAATCCAGATAAACAGCCCCTGGGCATAGTTGATCTCGGTAAAATATTTGGCCACTTCAAATTTCTTGGTCAGGTAGCACACGGCCAGGGTGTGGTCCAGACCGGTGATGACGCCCTGTTTCAATGCCACCGGCACATCCGGCCAGGGCATGGACACGGGATTGAATCCCCAGTTCCGATAAGACAGTTGATTCACTGCCGCTTCCGCCGTCCTGAATTTGATTTTTTTGGCATCTTCAATGGTTCTCACCGGTTCCGTGGTGGCCCAGCCATAATGGCCATAACCGGTGATATCCAGACCGGTGATACCCTGATGATCCATGGCGTTCATGAAATGGCCGAACAGTTTTTCATTGGAGGTGAATTTGTCCAGCTTTTCAAAAGAGTCCACCAGAAACGGCAGGTTCACGATACCGAACCGGGGTCCTAAGTTGGTGGATGCCACTGAAGACACGCCCATACCCTGGATCGCCCCCATCTGGAGCATGTTCAGCACCTCCACTTCGCCTCCGAGAATGGAAAGGGGCTTGAAATCGATGTAGATCTGACCATTGGTACGCTTCCACAGCTCATCCCGCATTTCAAACCCGGCATGTGTCCCCACCAGGGCCGGTGTGGACACATTGGAAACAATGCATTTGTACTTGGCCCCTTTGGGATCGAAATCCGGTTTCCATTTGTCCAGAGACGAGGCCGTCGCCATGCCGGAACCGATGGTCATCAAGACAGCTACCGTCAAAACCAGCAGTAAACTTGAAAATGTGCGAAATTTCATGATGTCTGTTCCTTTCCAAAAAAAGTTTAAAAATATAATGTTATCAGAGCAGCGGGCTCTTTACCTCCACACTGGTGGTAACCTGGGTCGGACGGAACTTATGCCAGTTGTTTAAATGCCTCTTTACGGCCGGTGTATTTCTGCCTGAGCTGGGGTTTCATCAATTTCCCCGTGGGATTCCGGGGCACCTCATCAAACGTCACTTTTCGGGGTACTTTGTACAGGGACAGCTTGGTTTTGGCAAACGCAATCACCTCGTCTTCGGTCATCTGCCGCCCCTCCTTGAGCTGGACCACGGCCATCACGATCTCCACCAGCCGGTCGTCCGGATATCCGATACACGCCACATCATCGATGTCCGGATGATCCATGAGCGCATCCTCGATTTCCACGGGATAGATATTTTCCCCGCCGCTGGTGATCATGTCTTTCATGCGGTCCACAATATAAAAATAACCGTCTTGGTCTCTTTTTAATAGATCTCCCGTGTAAAGCCAACCATTTTTTATGGTTTCTTCGGTTTTTTCAGGATTGGAATAATATTCATACATCATGCGGGGGGTTCTGAACACCAGTTCCCCCACTTCCCCGGCAGGCAGTTCTTCGCCTAAGGGGTCCACGATTTTGGCTTCCACACTGAACGTGGGTTTGCCGATGGACCCGGGCTTGGTCAGGACCGCCTCGGGATACAGGTTGAATGTCCCGCCTCCCCCGCCTTCGGTGATACCATATATGTTGGACACTTTGCAGGGCAGTTTTTCCACCAGTTCCTTCATGATGTCAAAAGGCACGGGCTGGGCCCCCACCTCCATATATTTCCAGGAGGACAGATCATATTCCGACATCTGAATGGTTCCCTTGCTCATCGCGTTGAGAATGGCAATGGCGATGGGCACGACAAACAGCGTATCTGTACAGCCTTCATCTGAAATGGCCTCGATGATCCATTTGGGGTCCTTGAAATCCTTGATAATGGTACCGGCGGCACCCGTGGCATAGAACGGGGCCCACAGGAACAGGGTCCCGGAATGGTACAGGGGCAGGAAAATCAGGTAATTGTCATCTTTTTGCACAAAATAGGTCATGCCGTTGCCCACGGCCGTGCTGTTCAAAGAATAATGGGTATGAAGCACGGGTTTGGGCTTGCCCGTGGTGCCGGAGGTGAACATCATGGCCAGTCCGTGGTCCCGCTCCACCTCCACCATGGCATCCCCGGTATTTTCATAGTTCTTTATGGCCGCATAATCGGTCATGTCCGGCGGCACCTCTGTGCCCACACAGATAAAATGTTTGATGGTGGTCAACGTGTCTTGAATCGGCTGCACCACGCCCAGAAATTCCGATCCCAGGATGAACACATCCGGATTGCAGACCCCGGCGGCATACTGGATATCCGGGCTTTCGAACCGGAAATTCAGCGGTACCACGATCGCGCCCAGGCGAATGATGGCATAATAGGTGACCAGCCACTCCAGGGAATTGTTCTGGAGATGCATGACAAAATCCCCTTTTTTCACGCCGAGTTCCTTTGCCAGGTAATTGGCGGTGCGGTTGATTTCATCATTGAATTCCTGCCAGGTGAACGTCCGCCGGGACCCTTCTCCCGGTGATCTTTCGATCAGGCAAACCTTGTCAGGAATGTGTCTTGCATGGATTGAAGCATAACCTGAATAGTTCAATGATCCCTCCTTGTATTTCACGTTTTATGTCATCCTCTAGAAATTGACTTTGTCCAGCCCCTTGAGCCCCAGAATATCTCTGGCCTCATCGGACGTGGCCGGAGCCAGGCTCATCTCCTTTGCCACGTTTTTGACCATCTTGACCTGGTCGGCGGATGATTTGGCCATGACCCCTTTGCCCGCGTAAATGGAATCCTCCAGCCCGATCCGGACATTCTGGGCCCCCATGGCCATGGCTGTGGACGTGATGGGAATCTGGTACCGTCCCCCGGCTGCCACGGACCAGGTGAAGTTCTCTTCGCCCAGCACCTCTTTGGCTTCATCATAAATCAGCACCAGGTGTTTGACGGACGGGGTCATCCACCCCACCATGGGACCGAACACGAACTGCAGGTGCACGGGCAGTTTCACCAGGTTTTCGTCCATGAGCCATTTCACATAAGACACATGCCCCAGTTCATAGATCTCGAATTCCGGTTTGGTATCGATTTCCAGAAAGGTTTTGGCGTAGATCAGGTCGTCGTTGAAGGTGGGCCGGAACGTCACGTTCTTGCACAGTTCCAGATACTCTTTTTCCCAGTCATGTTTGAATTCCTTGAACCGGCTGGCGATCTGGAAGATGCCGAAGTTGAAGGGGGCCGGATCAAAGGAACACATTTCCGGTTGCAGTTTTTTGATGGGGATCAGTTTTTCTTCCGTGGTCTGGTTCATGCCGCCGCCCGTGGTGGGCAAAAGGATCAAGTTACACCGGGACTTGATTTTGGAATGCACTTCCAGAAACAGGTCCGGGTCGGACACGGGCAGGCCGTTTTCCGGGTTGCGCACATGAATATGGGCAATGGCGGCCCCGGCCTCCCAGGCCTTGACCGCATCCTCCACGATCTCATCCGGAGTGATGGGCAGGTATTCACTCATGGTGGGAATGTGGACCGAGCCTGTGATCGCTGCGGTAATGATCAGTTTATCCATATTGTTTCTCCTGTGGGTTGTGGGTTTTGGGTATTGGGTTACACTCTGTATTCTTCCTCCATGTCGAGCAGAAACGTTTTTTTCACTTTGACGTTATCGATGATAAAAGACGATGTAATGATCTGGATCCCTTCTATCTGGGTCAATTTTTTGTTCATGAACTCCCCGTAGGTTTTGATGTCCCGGGCCGCCACCTTGAGAATAAAATCATCCGCTCCGGCAATCTGGTAGCATTCGATCACCTCGTCCAGGGCCATGAATTTTTCCTTGATCAGGGCCACGGAGGACAGATTGCTCAAATTCAGACCGATTTTCACCATGGCAATGATGGAAAACCCGATTTTTTCGGGATTCACCACTGCGGTAAAATGGGTGATCACCCCTGCCAGTTCCAGGCGCTTGACCCGTTCCAGGGTGGCAGGGGCGGATATGCCCACGATTTTTGACAGCTTTGAATTGGTTATCTTCCCATTTTCCTGGAGCGTGTTCAAGATTTTTTTATCGATTCGGTCCAATACCATTCGGGCTTTCTCCAATCAATTATACAAGCAAATGGGTATATTTTTCCTGGATCAAAGGCAACAGTTCCTTCAACGTATCATCCATTTTACCTACGAGCATATCCATTTCATCATCGGTAATCTTTGTGGACAGAATGAACAACCCCCGGGGGATATTGAAGATCCGTTTGTTGAGCAGCGACAGGTGCATCAGGGTGTGCAGCTCCTCTTCCGAATCCAGTACATCCGCGGCATGAACCGTGGGCCGGTTCACGAAATGAAGATTGAGCAGGGACCCGATCTGGTTGGACTGGATGTTCAACCCGTTGTCGGCAATGCTTGCCAGCAGCCCTTTCTGGAACCGGTCTCCTTTGGCATTGATCCCGGAGATGGCTTTTTCGTCATATTTAATCATGGTGGCAAACCCGGCCTGCATCACGGTTTCATACCCGTTGAAGGTTCCCGAATGATACAGCGGTTTTTCCGTGTTTTCATGGCAGTAGATGTTCATGAACTCGGCCTTTCCCCCCAGCACCCCGATGGGCAGGCCTCCGCCCACCACCTTGCCCACGGTGGTCAGGTCCGGAATCACCTTGTACAGGTTCTGACACCCGCCGATGTTCACCCGGAAGGAAAAGATCTCGTCAAAGATCAGGAGCACGCCATGGGCCTGAGTCACTTTCCGGATCCGCTGGAGCAGGTCCTCTTCAGGCAGGACCACACCGCCGGCCCCTAGAAACGGCTCCATGATCACCGCTGCCAGGTCGGACGCGTTTTCCTTCACCGCTTTTTCCGCGGCATCCGGGTCATTGAACGGCACCTCCATCATGTCCGCGGTCATGCCCGCCGGAATCCCGGCCGTGATCACGTTTTTCTTGGTGGAGGCAGCCACACAGTCATGGGTGCCGTGGAACCCGCCGGTCATCTTCAGGATCTTGTCCTTTCCGGTGATGGCCCGGGCCGTGCGCAGGGCAAACATGGTGGCCTCCGTGCCGGAGTTGAGAAACCGCACCTTGTCAAACCCCGGCACCCGGTCGCACAGCAGCTTTGCCAGCTGGTACTGGCTGTCCGTGGGGGTGGAATACTGGGAACCCCGCTCGATGCCCGCCTGCACCGCCGCCACCACATCCGGGTCCCCGTGTCCGTGCACCAGGGCCCCATAGGCATTGGTGACATCCAGCAGTTCATGGCCCTCATGGGTGTATACATGGGCTCCTTTGCCATAGTCGATGTGAAGGGGCCAGGGCTTGAAATAACTCAGGCTCCTTGTGGCCCCGCCAGGGATATAGTTGACCAGGCGCTGGTGCCGCTCTCTGGAAGCGGGATAGGTTTCCCGGTACTCATCAACGATTTTCGCTGCAACAGGATGCGCTGACATAATTCCTCCCCCAGTATGAAAGTGTTACGTGTTAAGTTTTAAGTTTTAAGTGTTAAGTTTTAAGTGTTAAGTGTTAAGTTTAGTGTTACGCTAAAAGCCAGCTTACTCTTTTTTATGAACAATGAGCAGTTCCCCCAGGGCATCTTCCACTTTTTTGACGAACTCGCCGGATTCTATTCTGGCTTTGAGTTCTTCCATATCATCGATGTATACTTTGTCCTTGTCCATGTAGCCCAGGGTTTCCCGCACCGCGTCATACATGATTTTGCCGGCCGGACTCAGTTTGTCAATGCCCCGCAGGTCGGCTGCCTGGGCCGCGCACAGCAGTTCAAAGGACAGGATATGGTTGGTGTTCTCCACGATTTTTCGTGCTTTTCTGCCCGCAATCAGGCCGAAACTGACGATATCCTGGAAATCCGCCGTGGAGGTGATGGACTGGATGGAGGCCGGCACGGCCAGGGTCCGGTTTTCCGCCACCAGCGAGGTGGTCATGAACTGGCCGCCCATCAGTCCCATGCGGACCCCGGTGTCTTCCTTGCAAAGGAACGGCGGCAGCCCCGTGCTGTTGGAGGGATCCAGGAAACGGTCGATCCGCCGGTCGGACACCACCCCCAGGTTGACCATGGAAATACCCAGGCAGTCCATGACAAAGGAGATGGGCTGGCCGTGGAAATGGCCGTTATGAATGAATGTATCGAATTCGGTGAAGATCAAGGGATTGTCATTGCTGGAGTTCAGCTCGCGCAGCAGCACCTCGTGGGCATGGTTGACCGCCTCTTTGGTGGGGCCCACGAACTGGGGGGTGCACCGGATGGAATAGGCGTCTTCCACGGGAATGTCCGCCACGGAAATGCCTTCATGTTTCTGAAGCACGGTCTGGAGTTTCAATGACAGTTCCTGCTCATCAATGGCCATATCCGATCCGGTCAACAGTTTGGTGAGATTCATGGCCGTGGCATACTGGCCGGGATGATATTTCTGCTCATGGACCCGGACATCAAAGGGATTGATCCGGCCCATCAGGGTTTCAATGGCAAACGCCGCAATGATGTCCGAATTTTTCAAGGTATTGGTGGCCTCGGTGATCACGGTGCAGGCCAGTCCCACCATACCGGAGGTGCCGTTGATCAGCGACAGCCCCTCTTTGGCGTTCAGGTACATCAGTTCCACCCCGGCCGCATCCATGGCTGCTTTGCCGGGCATGACCTCTCCTTTGTATCTGGCTTTCCATTCGCCAAACCCCACGGCGGCGATGCACCCCAGGGGCCCTAAGTCCCCGCTGGTACCCAGAGAGCCTTTCCGGGGAACCAGGGGAAACACCTGCTTGTTGATCATGTCCAGGTAAATTTTCAGATTTTTCTCCTTGATACCCGAATACCCCCGGCACAGAGAGTTGGCCCGGGCGATCATGAAGATGCGCACCAGTTCGTCTTCAAAGGGTTCACCCACCTGGGTGGTGATGCTTCTCACCAGATTTTTCTGAAAATCGTTGTCCCGCTCCTTGGGCAGCAGATGGTCCACCAGCCCCCCGCAGCTGGTATTCACCCCGTAAATGCAGCGCTCCTCGTTGGCCCAGGTATCCACCAGCTTGCGGCAGTCCCGGATTTTAGGCCAGTTGTCCTCCTTGACTTCCACCTGCATGGACAGGTCGTGACCTGCCTGCATCAGTTCCTCGATGGTCAAGGTGTACCCGTCCAGAATAAGGCGATTGTCTTTGATCGGCATAACGTCCTCCTAAAGAATTATATGGTTGGCTGTGATGGTTATCTACAGGGAAATGTGTTCAGTACCGGATCCATCCATTTTCAGGCTTTCCCTGATTGAAACCTAACCAGATCCCTGATTCATTGTCAAGGAATAATTTGAATTTTATAAGGAATTTTTTTGACTTAATAATATATTATTCCAAATCACCTTCATTATTTATTCGTTTTTTAGTTTTTTTATTGTGTATGCCTTATTTTTATCAAAACACCGCTTCCTTTTACAACATGACTCGAATGGATGGGCCTTTCCTGATCTTTACCTTGAATTTATAAAAAAAATAACGTAAGGAATATTGACAAAGCCTTTCACCGCAGATAAGGAGAATGACACATGATGTCAGCGCGCTTGATGTTCACCGCGATACTTGCCTTAACCGGTTTGTTTTTTCAGTCAGGATGCTCAACCTTCACTTCCGGGAAGGAGGAAAGCAACCGAATCGTACAACGGGAAACCCACGCCTTTCATCAGAGCGCTGCTGCTGCGCACCCGACTCCCGCGGCCCCGGCCCAGGGACCCATGCGCCAGGCTTCAGCATCCCCCTATCCGTCAACCGCTTCACCGGCAGCCGGCCAGAATGTGAGCGCCACAGCAGAGCGGTTTGCCACGTCCTACAACCAGGCCATGCAGGACAAGGAAGAGTTGAGCATGGCAGCAGCCGCCAATGACCTGGTTCGATCCCAGCAGCTCATCCGGTCCTACAACCGAAACATGAACAATTCAAAAGACAGTTTCCAGCTGCTGCAGGAAATTGCCGAAAACCAGGGCACCGGAGACATCACCCTGTTTTTTCCGGTCAACTCTGCCGAGATTCCGGAAAATTCCTTTCAGTACAACCGGCTGATCCGGTACCTGGATTCACTGGAAAGAAACAA
>JAABUD010000123.1 GCA_011389555.1 Desulfotignum sp.
GGTGGAAAATTACATTTCTGTCATTGAGCACATCGGAGATCAGATTGAAGACCTCGAAGAAGAGATCCTGTCAGGACAAGACGACGGGGTGATGGAAAAAATCCATCTGTTCAAAAGGGAAACCAGTTATCTGAGAAAATCGATCCGCCCTGCCAGGGAAGCCGTTTTCCATATGTCAAGACTTGAAAGCGATCTGATACATGAAAAAACCCTGCCGTTTCTCAAAGATATGGAAGACCTTATCATTCATGCCACAGAAGCCATTGATACATACAGGGATATGTTAACCGACCAGTTGAATATCTACAACTCTGTTGTGGCAAACAAGATGAATGATATCATGAAAGTGCTCACCATCTTTGCTGCCATTTTCATCCCCCTCACCTTTATTGCCGGCATATACGGCACCAATTTCGAATACCTGCCGGAACTCAAATACAAATACAGTTATTTCATCTTCTTGGGGGTTCTGGTCACCATCGCAGGTGCATCACTGTATTATTTCAAAAAAAAGAAATGGTTTTAATTGCCAGATAAGAATTGACAATACCGGAAAATTGTGGTTCAGGATAGGGTTACCATGACGGCAGATGATTCCGGATCATTTTCCTTTGTATGATGCGATTCCAGGCCGGCTGCATGCGGTCATCGTCTGCATTTTTCAACAACGAGGCAATGGGTGATATGATGGATATACAGTATAACAGGACAATCAAGACCCTGGAAAGGCTGCGCGCCGAATCCACGGCCGCCGGCGGCCCTGAAAAGATCAGCCGCCAGCACAGCCAGGGCAAGCTGACGGCCAGAGAGCGGATAGACCTGCTTCTGGATGAAGGAAGTTTCGAGGAATTCGATGTGCTCAAGACGGGCCGCGGCAGCTCCCTGGGAGATGACCGCCTCTACCTGGGAGACGGGGTGATTACCGGACACGGCAACATCGACGGCCGTGAAGTGTTTGTGTTCAGCCAGGATTTCACCGTGATCGGCGGCTCTTTGGGCGAGGCCCATTCCCAGAAAATCTGCAAGGTCATGGATATGGCCGTAAAGGTGGGGGCCCCGATTATCGGGCTGAACGATTCAGGCGGTGCCCGGATCCAGGAAGGCGTGGATGCCCTGGCCGCCTATGGCGAGATTTTCCACCGCAATGTCAGGGCCAGCGGTGTGGTGCCGCAGATTTCGTGCATCATGGGACCCTGTGCCGGCGGGGCAGTATACAGTCCGTCCATCACAGATTTTGTGTTCATGGTGCAGGAATCTTCGTGTATGTTTGTCACAGGACCCAACGTGGTGAAGACGGTCACCCATCAGGATATTACCGCCGAAGCGCTGGGAGGTGCCGGGATCCATGCCCGTAAAAGCGGGGTGGCCCATTTCACGGCCCCCAACGATATTCTGTGCCTGCGGGAAATTCGCCGCCTGATCAGCTATCTGCCCTCCAACAACCGCCAGGGTCCGCCCATCCTGGATCTTCGGGACCCGGCAGACCGCATCGATCCGGCCCTGGATTATCTGGTTCCGGACAACCCCAGCCAGGCCTATGATATGAACGTGCTGATTCACAGTATTCTGGATGGTGCCGAATTCATGGAGGTCCACCCGGACTTTGCCCGCAACATCATCTGCGGGTTCGGCCGCATGGGCGGCCAGAGCGTAGGGCTGGTTGCCAACCAGCCTGCAGTACTGGCCGGGGTGCTGGACACGGAAGCATCATTCAAGGCCGGACGGTTCGTGCGTTTCTGCGATGCGTTCAACATCCCGTTGATCGCCCTGGTGGACGTACCCGGGTTCATGCCCGGCCCGGACCAGGAGCATGGCGGTATCATCCGTCACGGGGCCAAACTGCTCTACGCCTTTACCGAGGCCACGGTGCCGCGCATCTCTGTCATTGTCCGCAAGGCCTATGGCGGGGCTTACCTGGTGATGAATTCCAAGCACATCCACTGCGACGTGAACTATGCCTGGCCCACCGCCGAGATTGCGGTCATGGGCCCCAAGGGAGCAACCGAAGTGATTCATCGCAAAGAAATTCAGGCTGCTTCAGACCCGAAAGCAGTGCTCAATGAAAAAATGGATGAATACCGCCGCACCTTTGCCAATCCTTTTCTGGCAGCCCAGCGGGGGTATATAGATGACGTGATTTTTCCCAGAGATACCCGACACCGGCTGATACGAACCCTTCAGGTGCTGGATGGCAAAACAGCTGACAGACCTGACCGCAAACACGGAAACATCCCTTTGTGAGGTGCGCCATGTTCGATACCATTTTGATAGCCAACCGCGGCGAGATCGCCGTAAGAATCATCCGTACCTGCAAACGCATGGGAATCAGGACCGTTGCTGTGTATTCCGATGCAGACAACCGCAGCCTGCACCGGCAGATGGCCGATGATGCCGTGTATATCGGTGACGCCCCTGCCCCGGATTCTTACCTGAATGCAGAAAAAATCATATCCGCAGCCCTGTCGACAGGCTGCCATGCCGTACATCCCGGGTATGGATTCCTGTCGGAAAATGCCCGGTTTGCAGAATCCGTCCATGCAGCAGGCCTGGTGTTCATCGGCCCCCCTGCAGAAGCCATTGCCCTGATGGGAGACAAGATCACCTCCAAGGAGCTGGCGCTCAAGGCCGGGGTCCCGGTGATACCCGGTCATGTGGAAGCGATCAATGACGTGGAACAAGCCTTGTCCATCGCCGAAAGCATCGGTTATCCCGTGCTGCTCAAGCCGGCGGCAGGCGGCGGAGGCAAGGGCATGCGCATCGTGGGAGGTCCGGATCAGATGGCGGAAGCGCTGGCAGCCGGGCGCCAGGAAACCCGCAAGGCGTTCGGCGACAGCAGAATATTTTTGGAACGTTACATTGAAGAGCCCCGCCATGTGGAAATCCAGGTCTTTGCAGATGCCTTTGACAATACGGTTTTTCTGGGGGAAAGAGAGTGTTCCATACAGCGGCGCTACCAGAAAATCATCGAAGAATCCCCGTCACCGGCGGTGGACCCTGAACTGCGGCAGCGCATGGGAACAGCTGCCTGCAACCTGGCCCGCAGGGCCGGGTATATCAATGCGGGAACCGTTGAGTTTGTCATGGACCCCAAAGGCGGATTTTATTTTCTGGAAATGAATACCCGGCTGCAGGTGGAGCATCCTGTCACTGAACTGGTTACCGGCCTGGATCTGGTGGAACTGCAGATACGCATTGCCGCAGGAGAGCGCCTGCCCTTTGATCAGGCCGGGGTGCGGCTCAAGGGCTGGGCCATGGAGGCGCGCATCTGCGCCGAGGATCCCGCCAGAGGATTCACGCCTGCAACCGGCATGATCACTCGGTATGCCGAGCCACGGGGCGAATCCGTCCGGGTGGACAGCGGCGTGGATACAGGCAGCAAGGTCGGGGTTCATTATGATTCCATGCTGGCCAAAGTCATCTGCTACGGCAAAGACAGAGAAGCTGCCCGCACCAGCCTCATCCAGGCACTTAACGGATATCACATCGAAGGGGTTGTTACCAACATCGATTTTGCCAACAGTGTACTGTGTCAGCCGGCATTTGCCGCAGGCGAACTCAATACAGGGTTCATCGACCGCTTATATAAAGGCCACCTTCCCCTGTCCCCCCCGGATGAACGCAACCTGAAACTGTCAGCCCTGGCCGCGGCCCTGATCTACCATGTGCGCACCATCCTGGTGCGGGAGTCGG
>JAABUD010000124.1 GCA_011389555.1 Desulfotignum sp.
TGATCACCGAAGCCACCATCCGCAAGCACGGCGGCTTCACCTATTATGTGGGGGTGGGCAATGAGTCGGATATCAAGTTCCATGAATATCTGTCTTTTTTTAGAAATGATCCTGACACCAAAGCCATTCTCATGTATGTGGAAGGTATGAGCCAGGGCAGAGAATTTTTGCAGGAAGCCTACCAGACCAGTATTGAAAAGCCCATTATCCTGCTCAAAAGCGGCCGGTCAGCCAAGGGCCGCAAGTCTGCCGGATCACACACAGGATCTCTGGCCGGGATGGGCCAGGTGGCCAAGTCCGCCTATGAACGGGCAGGGATCATTGTGATCGAAAATTCCGATGAACTGTTTCCGGTAGCGGAAACCCTGTCCAGTCAGCCACCGGTGAAAAACAATGCCATTGCGGTGCTGGCGGACGGCGGGGGGCATGCCACCATTGCAGCAGACCTGCTGTCCGATTACGGCATCGGGTTGGCGGACCTGTCGGAAAAAACAAAAGAAAGTCTTAAAAAGATCCTGCCAGAGGCCGCATCAGTGGTCAACCCGGTGGATGTGGCCGGCGGCACGGACGCGGATCCCAGCATTTTTGCCGACTGCGCCAAGATTCTGCTCAAGGACCCGGCCGTGGGCGGCCTTCTCATTGTGGGGCTGTTCGGCGGATACGGGATCCGGTTTGAAAAAAGTCTGGCCATCGGTGAAGAACAGGCAGCCCACCGCCTGGGGGCCATGGGCAAAAAGCGCAGCAAGCCCATTTTTGTGCATTCACTTTACAGTGCCTATGATTCCCATGCCCTGGACCTGCTGCGGCATTATGACATCCCGGTGCATGATTCTCTGGACATTGCCTGCAAAAGCATGGCCTGTCTGTGCACCTACGGCAGCTATCTGAAGACCTACCATGCCAAAACCAACTTTGTGCTCAACTGGCGGGAAAAAGCCAGGCCTGATGGCAACGCCATCATCCAGGCAGCCCTGGCCGAAGGCCGGCATGTGCTGCTGGAGCATGAGGCCAAGCAGCTGATCAAACTGCACGGGGCCCATACATCTGTGGGCGGTATGGCCAGAACCGCGAAGGAAGCCGTGGCATTCGCCCAAAAAATTGACGGCCATGTGGTGATGAAAATCGTGTCCCCTGATATCCTGCACAAAAGTGATGCCAACGGGGTCATGCTCAATATCGGAGATGAGTCCCAGGTAAAGGCGGCGTTTGATATCATCATGGAAAATGCCCGCATCTATGATGCCACTGCAGACATCAGGGGTGTGCTTGTGGCACCCATGGCAGCCAAAGGTCTGGAAATCATTATCGGCACCAAGATCGATGAGCAGTTCGGTCCGGTGATCATGTACGGTCTCGGGGGCATCATGGTGGAGATCATGAAGGATGTGACCTTCTGGGTGCTGCCGGTATCTCCTGCATCGTGCAAGAAAATGATTGAGGATACAAGGTCTTCGGTAATATTGAGTGGTGTCCGGGGACAGAAAGGATATGACAAAAAAGCGTTGCGTAAATTGCTGGGCATCTGCTCGGAACTGGTGGAAGCCTATCCGGAGATCCAGGAAATGGACCTGAATCCGGTCCTTTTGTATGAACAGGGCCTGGATGTTGTGGATGCCAGAATAATCCTGAAAAAATAGGTTTACAAAAAACCGGTAAGGCGATAAATTCCTATAAGGTGTGTAACGTTCGAAAAAAAAACACCTTTTTCAGAGGTTCAGCCGTTTTTGTATATGGGATTTCAAATAAAGAGCGGAAAGGAGGAAAATTCAGACAAATGATTATGGTGCAGGATTGTTGCCTGCATCTTTGCTGATAATTTATATTTTATATGGAGGTTTAGATGAAGAAATTACTGGTATTGGCAATCACAGCGTTTTTCGGCATGGTTCTTTTCCTTGGGTCAGCACCGGTTCAGGCTGATCAGACATTTGTCACCATCGGGACCGGCGGGGTCACAGGGGTGTATTATCCCACCGGCGGCGCCATTGCCCGTCTGGTTAACATGGACAGAAAGACCCATGGTATCCGCTGCTCCGTGGAAAGCACCGGCGGCTCCGTGTATAACCTGAACACCATTCGTGCCGGCGAACTGGATATGGGAGTTGCCCAGTCTGACTGGCAGTACCATGCCTACCACGGCACCAAAGGCACCCCGTTTGAAGATTCCGGCCCCAACAAAGATCTGCGGGCGGTTTTCTCCGTGCATCCTGAACCCTTTACCGTTGTAGCCAGAAGAGATTCCGGCATTAAAACCTTTGCCGACCTGAAAGGCAAACGGGTTAACGTTGGTAATCCCGGTTCCGGACAGCGGGGCACCATGGAAGTGGTCATGGACGCCATGGGCTGGACCATGGATGATTTCAAACTGGCGTCCGAGCTGAAACCGGCGGAACAGTCCGCGGCCCTGTGCGACAACAAAATTGATGCCATCATCTACACCGTGGGACATCCCTCCGGCTCCATCCAGGAAGCCACCACCTCCTGTGATTCCATCCTGGTTCCTGTGGAAGGCCCTGTCATTGACAAACTGGTGGCGGAAAATGACTATTACCGGATTGCCACCATTCCCGGCGGCATGTACCGGGGAACGGACACCGACACCAAAACATTTGGTGTGGGCGCCACATTTGTTTCTTCCACAAATGTGCCTGAAAACGTAATTTATCATGTGGTCAAGGCGGTTTTTGACAATTTTGACCAGTTCAAAAAGCTGCACCCGGCCTTTGAAGTGCTGGTAAAAGAAGAGATGATCAAAGACGGCCTGTCAGCCCCGCTGCATGACGGTGCTGTGAAATATTACAAAGAAGCCGGCCTGATGTAGTTTTTTGTCAGAACCAATAAAATAAACGTGCGGGGCACTTAACAGCTGCGCACGTTTATTTTGTTTTCCGTCGCACAATCCTTTTTTCCAAGGAGGCATTGTCACCATGACCGCTGCAAAAAAACAAGCTGTTCCAGATGATGTGCAGGACATGCTGGCTGAGGTGGAAACCGGTGCCAGAAATCCGGTGGGCGCGGTTTCCAAAAATATTTTATTTTATGTACCGTTGATCTGGACACTGTTTCAACTCTGGTATGCCTCTCCTCTGCCGTTTATCTTCAATATTTTTGTGCTCAACGCTACCGAAGCCCGGTCCATTCATCTGGCCTTTGCCATGTTCCTGTCCTATACCGCCTATCCCACCCTTAAATCATCTCCCAGAGATCATATTCCGATCCAGGACTGGTTTGTGGCGCTGGTGGCAGCGTTCTGTGCGGCATATCTGTTTCTTTTTTATGATCAGATGTCTTCCCGGCCCGGAATCCCCACCACCCTGGACCTTGTGGTGGGTGTAACCGGCCTGATACTCTTGCTGGAAGCCACCCGCCGTGCCCTGGGGCCGCCCCTCATGGTGGTGGCCATGGTGTTTCTTGTCTATACCTTTTTTGGATCTTACATGCCCGAAGTGATTGCCCATAAAGGCGCCAGCCTGTCCAAAGGCATGTCCCATTACTGGCTGTCCACCGAAGGGGTGTTCGGCGTGGCCCTGGGGGTGTCCACGAGCATGGTGTTCATGTTTGTACTGTTCGGCTCCCTGCTGGAGTCTGCCGGGGCAGGCAACTATTTTATCCGCACCGCCTATGCAGGGCTTGGCCATATGCGGGGGGGGCCTGCCAAGGCGGCCGTGGTATCTTCGGGTATGAC
>JAABUD010000125.1 GCA_011389555.1 Desulfotignum sp.
CTCCTGTTTGTTAAAGGAAAAAAATTTTTATTTTACATTTTAAGTACAGCCCCTTCTGAGGCGGAAGATACCAGTTTTGCATAAACACCAAGAAAGCCTGTTCGTATTTTGGGCTTTGGCTTCTTCCACACCCTGAACCGTTCTGCAAGTTCCTGTTTATCCACATCTACATCCAGGCGGCCGTTTGGTATGTCAATGTCAATAATATCCCCATCCTTTATCAATGCTATGGGGCCGCCTTGCGCAGCTTCCGGGGAGACATGCCCCACAAAGCAGCCATTGTTGGTCCCGGAAAACCTGCCGTCTGTCACCACTGCGGTTTTTAAAGCCAGCCCCTTGCCGTAGAGCAGTTTCATGGCATAGGCCATTTCCCTCATCCCGGGGCCGCCCTTCGGCCCTTCATACCGGATCACCAGTATGTCACCTGCCTGGATGCCGCCATTTAATATCGCCTGATTCGCCTCTTCCTCGGAATCAAAACATTTTGCACCCCCTTTGAACCGGTACATATCCGGGTGTATGGCCGCAGGCTTTGTAACAGCCGTGTCCGGTGCAAGATTTCCTTTTAAGACTGCCAGCCCTCCGATACCGTTCCAGGGATTGTCCATGGACCTGATCATTTTGGAATCAATCAAAGAAAAGACAGACAGGTTTTCTTCCACACTTTTACCTGTAACCGTAAGACTGTCTTTGTGCAGCAAAGGCAGAATGGCTTTCATTACAGCAGGCACACCGCCTGCTTTATGAAAATCCGACATGTTCAAGTCACCGGCAGGGTTCATTTTTGCAATATAGGGTGTTGTGCTGCACAGTTCTCCAAAATGGGCCATATCGACAGGAATTCCCGCTTCATAGGCAATAGCCGGAATATGCAGGGCTATGTTGGTAGATCCGCCAATTGCAGCATTGATCCTGACAGCATTGTCAATACTTTTTCTGTTGATGAGCTTACGCGAAGTAATGTTATTTTTCACCATATTCACAATGGTGTGCCCGGCTTTTTGAGAAGCTCTCAGTCTTTCCGAACGGGTTGCCGGGATGGTTGATGTGCCGGGAAGACAAATACCCAAAGCTTCGGCAACACACGCCATGCTGTTGGCGGTCCCCAGAAAGGAACAGGACCCGCAGGAAGGCATGACATTGTCTTCCAGAAAGTGAAAGGCAGTTTCATCGATCTTTTCAGACTGCATCATACCAAGGGCCTCTGAAATGGAAGTGATATCAGAAGAGCGGCCGTCGAATCCGCAGCCACCCTCTGCAGGGCCTCCGTTTACAATAATCGCAGGCAGGTCGATCCGCGCAGCAGCCATCAGCATGCCCGGGATGATTTTGTCACACGAGCCCAGCATTACAACACCGTCAAGCCTGTGGGCCTGGACCATGGTTTCAACACTGCCTGCAATCAATTCTCTGGAAGGCAGTATATATTTTCCCCCTTCATGGCCGCTGGCTATGCCGTCACAGGCCCCGATCACCCCGAACTCCACAGGCGTGCCCCCGGCCTGAAGAATCCCCTGTTTAACATATTCTGCAACCTGTTTAAGGTTGTAATGGCCGGACACAAGGCTGCTCCAGGAATTGGCAATCCCGATAATGGGCCGCTCCAGATCCAGATCGCTGTATCCCATGGACTTAAACAATGATC
>JAABUD010000126.1 GCA_011389555.1 Desulfotignum sp.
ACGGGGCCTCGACTTTTCCGCCAAAGGCATAATTGCTTCCGATACCGTGGTGACCGAATCCCAGTTTGCCCAGATCTTCCAGGTTGGTGGCATACGCTCTGGCGGCAGGATTCAGGCCCACGGCAAATTCAGCAAGATTGTAGGCTGATCTGTCGTTAAAAGATTGCAGCGTCGTGCGTAAATATTCCGCTGCCTGCTTTCCGGTAATCTTCACCACATCTCCGTTCTCAACTTCAATGGTAACCGGTTCTTCACGGATGACACCATAGCCCATTAACCGGACATTTCCTACAATAACCCCGTTGGCAGTGCCCTCAATGGGGGCGATGTTCACTTCGCTGTT
The DNA here is from genome assembly GCA_011389555.1 of Desulfotignum sp. Taxonomy (GTDB): domain Bacteria; phylum Desulfobacterota; class Desulfobacteria; order Desulfobacterales; family Desulfobacteraceae; genus Desulfotignum. Next base: position 344 of record JAABUD010000126.1, read on the forward strand.
CGGCAGTGCGGCAAACCGGCCCGGCTCCCGGAAAAGTCCTGTTTCATAACTCACTGGTCTGCCGGTAATTTCAGCAGTCAGATCTGTTCCCGCACTGGAGGTCATTCTGATTTTTTTTCCGTTCTCAATGATTTTACCCAGTCTGCGGCCAAGCCGGTCATTTTCTTCAAAATCTCCCAGGATTCCGCCGGTACACAGACAGTCCTCGGTTGCTTCGCACATCGTGCATACCCGGGCCCCGTTTTTTATGGCTGCAATACGTGCATCCGTGTGGGTCATGGACCAGCTGGTGGGCATAATCAGCACATCGCTGTTTGCTGCCGCACCCACGACTGATCTCGGCACCTGGGCCCCATGGGCACCCGTCGGTGGAAAAGCCACAATAACGGGCATTCCCTGTACGGCATATGCGGCTGCAGCAAGGGTTTCCGCCATACGCAGTTTATTTGTATCACATGTGATAACAACGTTTTCACCCGGTTTGACACCGGCGCACTGTGTCATTATTTTCATTGCACCGGGCATCATCTCTATAAAACTGGAGGACCCGGGAATATAGTGGAAATGTTCAATCGGCCAACTCATATACACTCCTTCATTCAGTGATCAGTGAACTGCTATTTCTCCAAAAACGCTTTCCGGGCTGCATTTAAATGATTACTGATGGCGGTTTTCAGTTTTTTGACATCTTTTTCCTTTAACGATTCAAGAATCTGCTGATGATCTGACTGGGTCTATGGAAGAGGCTCTTTGCGGTTTCCTGCAAACTGGAACCTGACAATCTGCATATGGGCGTTCAGTTTTTTTATATGAGAACATGAACCCCCCAAAAAAAAATTCAGCCTGTGGAAACATGCAGTTGACAATTATTGGAATGTCTGCATATAATTTATTTGGAAGCATAATAAAAGGATTGCAGCATGAAATCAGAAAGTGTCGTGGTATCAAAAAGAGGATACATTGTTTTGCCGGCACATCTCAGGAAGGAAATGAATATCAAACCGGGAACCCGGGTGATGATCATCAAAGAAAACGGCCGGATCATTCTGGAAACCATCCCGTCTTTCACCCAGAAACTGTCAGGATTGACCCGGCAAACCATTGGAACTACACCTGAGGCTGTGGACACGTTCATCGACAAAGAACGGGAAGAAAGATCCAATGATTGACATTCAAACCCTGAAGCAATCGGTTCAAGGCAAAACAGTGCTGATCGACAGCAACATAATTATCTATCTGACCGAAAAAACAAAGCCTTTCCATGACATATCCCAGACCCTGTTTTCCTTGGTTGAAGACGGTGAATGCAGGGCCATCATATCCATTCTCACAGTTGCTGAAGTCATGCAGGGGCCGCTCCGGGCCGGCCGTGATGATATTGCGATGGCGGTGAAAAACTATCTTGTCAATTTTCCCAACTGTGATTGTCAGCATATTACCCCGGATGTTCTGGAACATGTGGGGCAGGACC
>JAABUD010000127.1 GCA_011389555.1 Desulfotignum sp.
ACCGCCTGCCCCGGGAGGTGATTGACCGGGAAGTGGCCATGATAGAAGACCTGGGGGTGACTTTTTCTTTCAACACCCGGTTCGGCAAGGATGTCACCTATGAAGACATGAAAGCCAAAGGCACGGATGCCTTTTTTCTGGCCATCGGTGCCCACAAGGCCTGGGACCTTGGCATCAAAGGGGAAACCGATTTTCCCGGGGTCATTGATGCCATCACATTTTTAAGGAATGTGGCCATAGGCGACCGCCATGCCCCGGGCAAACATGTGGTGGTCATCGGCGGCGGAAATGTGGCCATTGATGCGGCCCGCACCAGCCTGCGTCTGGGAGCGGACAAAGTCACCATTGCCTACCGCAGATCCAGAGAACAAATGCCGGCCGATATCGAGGAGGTGGAGCAGGCGGAAGAAGAGGGCATTGCCTTTGCCTTTCTTACCATCCCCACACAGATTACGGGCAGTGAGGGCAGGATCACCGGCCTTGCCTGTATCAAAGCGGAGCTGATCGCCAAAAAAGGCACGGACCGGCTGGCTCCGGTTCCCATCCTGGGCAAGGAGTTCACCATTCAGGCAGATGCCGTGGTGTCTGCCATCGGCCAGTATGTGGATGACAGCGGCATGACCGCATTTGATGCTGTCAACTGGACCCGCAGAGGTACCATTGAAGTGAACCATGCCTCCATGGAAACCAGCATGCCCGGGGTGTTTGCCGCAGGAGACGCGGTTTCCGGGCCTGCAACGGTGATAGAGGCCATCGGCGGCGGCAAACGGGCGGCCGATGCCATCCACCGGCACCTCACCGGCATGCCCCAGCCCAGAATGCCCAAAATTCCGGTGCGCCGCCGCAAAGTCCCCATGATCGAAATGACGGCAGGCGAAAAAATGCGGATTTCTCGCCCTGTCATGCCCTTGCTCAATGTGGACCGGAGACGGACCACGTTTCAGCAGGTGGAACTGGGATATGATGAAGCAGCTGTGCGAAAGGAAGCCCGGCGGTGCCTGCGGTGTGATCTCTGCAGAAGGTGCGGCAAATGCGTGGAGGTCTGCCGGGACAAGATGGGCATTGATGCCCTGCATCTGGGATACCTGGATTTTGACCACCCGGTGAAAACCGATTTTCGAATGACGGCGGAAAACTGTATCACCTGCGGGGCCTGTGCAGCCAATTGTGAAAACAATGCCATGACCCTGGAAGAAAAAGACGGCAGACGGATGCTCAAACTCTGCGGAACCATCCTCAACGAGCAAGAGATTCAGACCTGCGATACCTGCGGGGCCAGGCTGCCGTCAGCCCAGTATATGGCCTTTATTTCGGACAAGACCGCCGACCATCCGCCCCAGAAGATGGAGCAGCGGCTTTTGTGTAACGACTGCAAGCGCAAACTGACCGCCAGAAACCATGTACCGACCCGGCCGGTCAACCCAACATAAAGGAGGCTGTTATGGTGTTTAAACGCGGCAATCGTGTGGAAGTGTTCCAGGCATCGACAGATGAAGCCTGGGAGCCCTATATGAATGATTTTATCGGTGTCCACGGGGTGGTGACTGATCCGGATACCTCCATCAATGATCCGGATGATCTCATAGAGGTGAGCCTCCAGGGCAAAGGCACCCACCGCCTGCCCCAGGACTGTCTCCGGATCCTTTCGGATACGCGATAATGGACAAGGATGGATCCACCTAACCGAGAATGACACACCCTGCATCCCTTGAAAGTGTTGGGTGATCCAGGGTGTGTTTGTATACCAGACTCGGATTTCTGTTTTAAAACGGTTGATGTCAAAGGGCTTTGCCGAAAGGGTTGCTTCACAAGTGTTATGATTCCATACTTACGGCACTTCAATGCGTGATTATTCGACCCCGACAAATTTCTTGGCCAGCTTGACTCCTGCTATTGCATCAACGGCATGTCCGTCAGCGCCGCATTCTCCAACCGAAAATTTTTCGGTTACCGCTGCACCTCCGCACATCACCTTGACCTTGTCTTTCAAGGGACTGTTCTTGATGGCAGCCACGGTCTCTTTTACATAGGGATCACCTGTGGTTAAAAGGCTTGACAACCCAATGATGTCTGCATTGAGTTCTATTGCTTTTTCAACAAATTTGTCCGCAGGCACGTTTTCACCAATGTTGTGTACTTCAAATCCGGCACTTTCAAGCATCAGTATCGCCAGGTTTTTCCCGATATCATGGAGATCGCCGAATACGGTTCCGATAACAATTGTCCCCAATTTTTCATCTTTGTTGCCGTCTTTTTCAAGAAGCGGCTTGATTACCTCCACCCCATTTTTCATAGTGAGGGCAGAGATCATCATTTCCGGTACGAATATTTTTTTGGCCTCGAAGCGCGCGCCAACTTCTTTCATGGCTTCGATCATGTAATCGTTTATAATGACTTTGGGATCCGTACCATTGTCCAGTGCAGTTTGGACCAAGCCTGCTATCTCTTTTCGTTTCCCCTTGTTTACAGCGTCTTTGATTGCTTCCAAATTTTCCATTTTATAAAAATCCTTTTTTTAAATTGATCTTCTGTTTTAAAAATAATCCGTGCTAATCGTCTTCAGGAAAATTTTCACGGTAAGCACCGATAAAATTCATGGCAAATTCATCTTTGCCATGAAACAAGTCAGTCAACAGCAGGGTCTGCCGAATGTCCCATACGGTCGGATCCGTAATCGGGCAGGTCAGCCCGTTAACAATAGCCATGGCCAAAAACACACAGTTGATTGCCCGGCGGGCGGGAAGCCCAAAGGAAACATTGCTGGCTCCGATGGTCTGGTTCACGCCGAACCTGTCACGAATTTGGGCCAGTGTATCCAAAGCAGAAAGGCCGGATTGATCATCAGAGGCAACACTCATCGCCAATGGATCGATGATGATATCTTCGATGGGAATGCCCAGTTTGGCAGTTTCGTTAATAATTTTGTCAGCAATTTTCAGACGGGTGGTAACATCTGACGGGATACCGTTGTCATCCATGGTCAGGGCGACTACAGCTGTTTTATACTGCGCCACCATGGGTAGTACTTCTTTTAATTTGGCCTCTTCACCGTTCACTGAATTCACCAGAGCTTTGCCTTTGTATGCTTCAAGTCCGGCCCGCAACACCTCAGGTTTGGCTGAATCCAAACAAAGGGGGGTGTCAGTAACTTCGCGCACAGCATGAAGCACATCAACCATCAGTGCCTTCTCATCTGTACCGGATACCCCCACATTGATGCCCAGCACCTGCGCACCTGCCGCAACCTGTTTTAATGCTTCCTCCTGCACATATGTAAAATCACCTTGCTCCAGGGCCTTGGCCAGTTTCGAGCGTCCGGTAGGATTGATGCGCTCCCCGATTGCCACTACGGGTTGGTCATGGCCGATGATGACCTCTTTCTTGTCGCTGGATATTTTTGTTTGCATCTGATTCTCCCTAATAGTTAAATTTTTACGTCCTTGGAATTTGGCTGCTTTCATTCAACATTCCAGGTAATACCGGTGCGGAATATTACTGGACAGAAAATGACGGCTACTTATGTATTTTTCCGTAGGTCATTGCGGTTTTACGGGCTATGCGCACATTTTCATCAGGTACGCCATGGGTTAATCCCACTGTATCTATGGAATAATTTGAAAGTGGTGCG
>JAABUD010000128.1 GCA_011389555.1 Desulfotignum sp.
TTCTGTATATAGGTAGCGCCTTTTTCCAAAATTTTCTGGTCACTGACAACATTGGTGGAATAACCGGACATGAACAGGACCCTGATGTCCGGACGAAGGGTCTGCACTCGCGTGGCAAGATCCCGGCCGTTCATCTCCGGCATTACGACATCCGTAAGCAGCAGATGAATCCTGCCGGAATACTCTTCAGCCAGGCTTATTGCACGGTTTGGGGTTAACGCCTCCAGTATGGTATAACCCAGCCTGCCAAGAATATTTTTACACAGCTCCAGTATGGCTGGCTCATCCTCAACAATCAGGATCGTTTCATTGCCTCCCACCGGTATTGCTTCTGTTTCCCGCTGCTCTGGCAAACCGGTTTTTCCTTTATGCCGCGGCAGATAGATCCTGAAAGTCGTGCCCTTTTCCGGCTCGCTGTAAACGTTGATGAATCCATGATTCTGCTTGATGATGCCGTACACCGTGGAAAGACCCAGACCGGTACCCTGCTCGGTGCTTTTGGTTGTAAAAAAGGGTTCAAAAATATTCTCCTGTGTTTCCCTGTCCATTCCACATCCGGTATCGCTCACCGACAGGAAAACAAAATCCCCGGGCGTAAAACCCGAATGAGACGCGCAATAGTCTTTATCAAAGGTTACATTGCCCGTTTCCATGGTCACTTTGCCGGTCCCGCCGATGGCATCCCTGGCATTCACACACAGATTGGCCAGAATCTGATCCATCTGGGACGGGTCTGCCAGTACCGGCCACAGGTCAGAACCCGGCAGCCATACCAGATCAATTTCCTCACCCATGAGCCGCCGGAGCATCTTCAGCATTTGCTCCAGGGTTTTATTAAAATCCAGGACCCGGGGGTTGATTGTCTGCTTGCGGGCAAAGGCCAGCAACTGCTGGGTGATTTCAGCAGACTTCTGGGCTGCATTATAAATCTGTTGGAGATCATGATGAATCGATTCAGGCAGATCTTCGGTTTTCATGGCCATCTGTGAATAACTGAGAATGATGGTGAGCATATTATTGAAATCATGTGCCACCCCACCGGCCAGACGTCCCACGGATTCCATCTTCTGGGCCTGGAGATACTGGGCTTGCACCTTCTCGCGCTCGATAATATTTCCAAGTTGCTGGGCCGAACTCTGAATTCGTTTTTTCGCATAATCTATAATGTACTGAGGACGGGTCTGATATTCCTGTGCCTTCTCACGCAATTCGGCAACAGGAATCTGGTAAACTTCCGCCAGTTCTTTCAATTTGTCATCATCTTCGGGAGGATCTCCATACCCATAATTAATGGCACCGACTATTTTTCCAGCAGACCGGATGGGCACGGCATAGAGATTAATCCCGCCACTACACTCCACATCAGCGGGTTTGCCGGTATTAATGGCTTGCAACGAGGTACCCCAGCAGGATTCGTGACACAGCCATTTGCCGCAATTCAAGGCTTGCTGATTGTCATTAGTTTTACACAACTTACGCGATGCGGTATCCATCATCCTGCAATAGCTGGAAGAAAATAAACCTAAAGCATAATCACCGTTTATTTCATAGATGGCCGACGAGGTCTCCATAAGATCAAGATAATCAGAAGCAATCATTGTTAATTGGTCCTTTCCCACCGAGGAGAGAATCAACCCGTTCTGGTTCAGTTCAATCAGGTCGCCATATTCCGGACTTAAATCATCGTCCTTTACCTTTTTTCCAGATAACATCCATTCGATCCGTTGCAGGGTTGCCCTGGATTTCTTGCTCTCGGTGATGTCGCGGATATTACATTGAACTAAACTTGCCTTGTCGACCATATAAATATCGGTATCGACAAATTGCCCCGTCTTCTTCTGTATCGGCATACCGTTGTAATGAATAATGCCATTCTTCTCTAAGGCCTGCAATAACTCTCGAATAGTTCCCATATTATCCGGGAAACCGACATCCTTTAAATTCTTTCCAAAGAACTCGATGTTGGAATAACCCAACATTGACGTCATAGCCGGGTTGGCCTGGGCGATCTTCCCTTCGTGTTTTTCGAGAAGCAGTATCCCGTCGTTTGCAGTCTCAAACAGGCGCCTGAATCGCTCTTCAGAGTCAGCCAACAAGTCTTCCAATTGCTTCCGCTCGGTGATGTCCTCGATGGCCAGCAGGATGATCCGTTCCTTGCCCATCGTTTGTTTAATCTGGCGGGCATTGAGCAGCATTGTACGCCTGCCGATGGTGGTAAAATCGTGTTCAACCTCGTAGTTGTCAAAGCTGGTCTTTTCGGGAAGGATGATTTCCAGCAGTTCCCGCAGATTGGGGATATCCCATTGTTTGTTGCCCAGGTCATAGACAAGTTGCCCCACTGTCGCTTCAGGCGTTACTTTGAAGAATTCATAGAAGGAACGGCTGGCTAAGATCACCCTGAGGTCTTGATCCAGTATCAAAAGGGGTTCACGTATTGTCTCTACGATATCTTTGAATATCTGGTCCATCTGGGTTGCTTCCACAGTGACCTCCTCCCCACATCAAACTCAAATTTTGTTTGAATAATAGAACTTTTTTTAATAAAAAGGAATAAAATCTCACAACATAATCAAACTCGCTGCATAATTGCAACTATCATGACTTCAACAAAAACTCAATGATATTATTGGTATTTGCAAGCCTACTGTCCTTCAAACCGGTTTGCTTTCTAAAATGTGGATGACCACGGGTAAACTGGCCTTTTTCCCCGGTTTCTGCAGAAATGGGGATAATCCGGAACTTTGCTTGACAAAGTGTATCCGGCTGTCCTGACACCTGGCGGGACGGCATCCATTCTTACCTGACCTATCTGCGGGCCCGCCTCACCGTGGCCAGGGATCTGCTGACCGATTCCGGATCGATTTTGTCCAGATCGGGGATGAGATTGTGCATCGGGTGCAGGCTTTAGCCCTTTTTCAGTTAAATACCAGAAAGATGCGGGATACTCATGGATATATTTTGTTTTTTTCCGATGATTCATCAATACCGCTGTGAATTGGCATGCCATGGTTCCAAACGTCTCACCAGTAACAGATCCGAAAGTATATCGATATAATGGCTCACTGTTTTGCCATCAATTTCAAGGTTTGCCCCCAGCTTTGAATAGTTCACCGGTTCCCCCTGCAAATGAGCCAGCATGGTCCACAGGCGACGCATCCTGGTTGCCGGTACACGAAACCCCAACTGTGGAAGGTCCCTTTCAAGATAGGTGCGAATCAAATCCTCAAGCCAATCCATGGCTGTGGTGTCATCTACCGCCAGATAGCTCTCAGGAAAACCGCCTCGAACCCAAAGTTTATGTATTGTTTTGCTTTCGCTGCCTGTTTCAATGATGTTCAGCCCGCTCATGTATAGGTAACTGATCCGCCCCGCAAGGCTTTCAGACGATTTACGCATCAAATCCATCGAAAAATCATACCTTGTAATATAGGATATTTGTTCCGAAATAACAAGGTATATACTGCAAACAGATTATATTTGCTCTTTCTTGAACTGGAAGAGTTGCTCAAAAAATAAAGGCACAGATGCCAGGTTGCTGAAACGGCCGGGTGCCCGGGTAATTTTCCGGGACATATCCTTCTTTGCCACGGTTCTCATTCAACGCAGATATC
>JAABUD010000129.1 GCA_011389555.1 Desulfotignum sp.
GTCAACCTGCCCTGGCATGAGGTGGACAACTATTTTGAAACCGTCATCATGACCCTGGACCCGGAAACAACGACCATCACCTACTGCGACGGGGAGGCCTGTCCGTTGAGCCATGACCTGGCAATGCTTCTCAAGGACTTAGGATTCACCCGGGTCAAAGTGCTGGTCAACGGCTGGAGCCTGTGGAAGGAACACAATCTGCCCGTTACCACCTCATCATCCTGATCGTTCGGAGGTACCATGCCGCAACAAAAATTATCTCATGATATCATACTCACCATAGGGTATCATTTTACCCGGCTGGTCATGGCGGGTGTGTTTATCTATGCCAGCATCGACAAAATCATCCACCCGGACCTGTTTGCCGAGGCGGTCTACAACTACCAGGTGCTGCCGGGATACCTGGTGAACCTGACCGCCCTGATACTGCCCTGGCTGGAGCTGACCCTGGGTACCTGTCTGCTGATCAACCGGTGGATGGCCGGGGCATCGGCCCTGGCTGCCGTGCTGATGGCATTATTTGTGGGACTGACATTCTTCAACCTGGCCCGGGGCCTGGATATCAGCTGCGGGTGTTTTTCCACTGGCCCGAATGAAAACCCCATCTCCGTGCTGACCCTGGCACGGGATATATTGTTTCTGATCTTCTCCCTGGGCCTGGCCGGGTGGGTGTATGTCAGAAAAACCGGAAATGTCATGGAAATCCTTGAGGAAAACCAGGGCGGGTGATGGGAATGGATACCGATTTTACCTCCCTGGTGCTGGAAATATTCAAAAAATGCGCCGGCCGTTCCGGATGTGAGGTGTGCCGGGAACACATGGAAGAGGACTGCCTGTTTTTTCCTGAAATGTACCGCCTCCACGACCTGGCAGAGGAAACCGGCATCCCGCCGGCTGAGATGGACCTGGCATGCCTGGTGGATCTGTGCACCCTGTGCGGGCTGTGCCCGTGCCAGGATATCCGGATGCTGGTGCTCAAAGCCAAGGCTGCCCGGGCCGAAGACAAAAAACCGCCGCTGTCCACAAGGTTTTTGTCGGATGCCCGGCAGGCCGGCCAGTGGGGAACGGCATTTTCCGCTGTGATCCATCCCCTGAACCGGTTGAACCCTGTCACAACACTGGCAAAAAAATTCCTGGATATCCATCCTCAAAGGTCTTTGCCCGTGTTTCCGAAAACAAGCTTTTTTGCCTGGGCCAGAAACAGGGGGTTGACCACACCTGTAGAACACACGGAAAAGGACGTTCCCAAGGTTGCCTATTTTGCCGGATGCAGTGCCGGCTACCTGTTTCCCGATGTGGCCAAAGCCGCTGTGGGTCTGCTGGAGCAAAACGGGATCCAGGTGTTTGTCCCATCCCAGGACTGCTGCACCATGCCCCTGATCATAGAAGGAAATCAGAAAACGGCTGAAAAACGGATCCAGGCCAACCTGGAAACCCTTGGTGCCTGTATGCAGGACGGATACGACATTGTCTGCTCCTGCCCCACCTGCGGATATTTTTTCAAAAACCTGCTGAAAGAAACCGCGTACTATTCAGAAGCGTTTCAACTCCGGGCCGATGCCGGCGACAACCGGATGCAGGTACCGACAGGCGCCAGGAACAAAAAATTCACCTTCGTGCCCATGGGCATTTACAAAACCTTTTTAAAAGATGATGGATATTTTTCCGGTATCGATCCCCTGCAGCGCATTGATCTGTCCCTGAACGTCCAGGATCTGGGAGAATACCTGCTGGCCCGTCACAAAACCGGGCAGCTTTCCATATCCCTGAAGGAACCGGGCCGGCCCCTGGCCTATTTTGCTCCCTGCCACCAGCGGGAACAGCATATCGGACATCCCTATGTGGAGATGATCCAGTCTTTGCCCGGCACAGACATCATCCCGGTGGGCGGCGAGATGCACTGCTGCGGCATGGGAGGGCACCTGGGGTTTAAAACCGGGTTCCATGACCATTCCCTTGCCATCGGCGGCTCCCTGTTTGACCGGCTGGCCGACGCATACGGCCGGACCGTTATCACCGACTGCCTGTCCTGCCGCATGCAGCTGCAGCATGTATTTTCCCGGCAGGTATTTCATCCGCTTGAACTGCTGACCGCCGTTTGATTGACAGACAACGGCAATGGTACAATAAGGAGGCCCCATGATTTCTCACACAGAATCGACCCCTCATGAAACCGGCCACTCCGGCGAGTGTTCCGGTCATCACCACGCAATAGACGTGCAGGAAACCAGCGGCACACGGCTGCTGATCACCCTTGTACTGAACCTGATCATTCCTGTGATTCAGGTCATTGCCGGTATTTTTGCAAACAGCATGGCGTTGATCTCCGATGCAACGCATAATTTCAGTGATTTCACAGCCATTCTGATCTCATATATCGCTTTTCGTATCGGCAAAAAAGGGGCCACACCCCGCCAGACATTCGGGTACCGCCGGGCGGAAATCATGGCGGCCCTGCTGAATGTCACCATCCTTGCAGGGGCCTGTATCTTTATTTTATACGGGGCCGCACACCGATTTTTGTCTGTTGAAACCGTTTCAGGGAAAATCGTTATATGGGCGGCCCTGGTGGGGATCGTCGGAAACGGATTTTCCGCATGGCTGCTGCATCGGGATGCCAAACACAACCTGAATGTAAAAGGGGCGTTTCTGCATATGATGGGAGATTTTTTAACCTCTGTCGCCGTGCTGATCTCCGGCCTTGTGATGCTTGTTACACCCTGGTACTGGCTGGATCCGCTGTTATCCGTTCTGATTGCCGTCTTTATTTTAAAAAACTGCTGGACCATTCTCAAGTCCTCGACCGCCATTTTAATGAATGCAACCCCGGACACGATCGATTTGGACGATATCCGATCCCACCTTTTACAGATGGACGAGATAAAAAATGTCCATTACATGCATGCATGGCCCCTGAGCTCTTCCGGTATTTCCTTTTCCTGCCACATCGTTGTAACGGACCAGCTGATCAGTGAAACGCAACCCTTATCTGAACGGATTCAGCACGCCCTTTTTCACAAATACGGTATTGACCACCCGGTACTGCAGTTTGAAACAGAATCCTGCGGAAACGGTACCCTTTTGTGTGACATGTTCACATGATAGTGTCCATTTGGCGGAAATGGCAGTATTGCCAAATCCGCCAAATGCCGATGTAAAAAAACGCTTCACCGGGCTGGACGGGTTTCGTTGTTTTGATTTTTCTTGACAAAGAGGATGTTCCTATATCTAATAACAGCCATGGCTTGGCGGACACAACAAAACATGAAAAACCTTTCAACAGATCGTTCTTTCATATGAAACAGAACCATGCTTGATTCAACAAGAGGAGAGGAGCACCAGAAACGGTCTCCTTTCTACAAAATAATTGTGCTGACGTTGACGGCCATCGTTGTCGGTGCCGTAAGCTCTTTGGCTGCCATCGGATTTGTCGAGCTGGTGGGCTGGCTTAACAATGTCCTGCTGGTATCGCCTCGTTCCCGCGTACAGTTTGAAGAACATGCCTGGCTGGTGCCATTGGCAACGGTGCTTATTCCGGCGACCGGCGGATTGATGGTGGGTATTTTGATCCACAATCTTGCACCGG
>JAABUD010000130.1 GCA_011389555.1 Desulfotignum sp.
GTGCAGGACCATGTCCTGGGGTTTGACCGGTTCAGCAGGTATCTGAAAAGCTTTGATCTGGAAACCGCTGCAATGATCACGGGCATCTCTTCGGAAACCATCCGGATGCTGGCCAGAGATTATGCCGCAGCCACGGCCCCGGGGATCTGGATGGGATACGGGCTGCAGCGGTATGCCAACGGCGGGAACACCGTGCGAAGCATCGATGCCCTGGCAGCTGTGTGCGGCCATGTGGGCAGACCCGGCACCGGTGCCAACTATGCGGCCAGGTCCCTGGCCCCGCTGCTGCACCAGCCCGAAAAAATCAGCCTGGCCCATGTCACGGCATCCCGGACCTTTCCGGCCCCCATGCTGGGACATTTTCTGCAGACCGTGGATAATCCCCCCATTGCCGCCGCGTTTGTGGCCGGGGGCAACCCCTTGAACCAGAGCCCGGATCTCAATGCTGCGGTCCATGGTTTTCAGCGCATTCCATTCAAGGTGGTGTTTGACCATTTTATGACAGACACGGCCCGGCATGCGGATCTGGTGCTGCCAGCCGCCACCGTGTTCGAGCAGGAGGATATTTTTGCCACCTCCATGTATTCCCATGTGCTCAATTATTCGCAGAAAGCGGTGGACCCGCCCGATACCCTGATGCCGGAGAGTGATTTTTTCCTGACCCTGGCAAAGCACATGGGCATCGATACACTGGGGTTTTCCTCTTCCCGGGAGTACCTGGCCCAATGTGCGGCCCCGTTGCTGGAAAACCTGGGAAAAGATCCGGACACGGATCTGGATACCCTTGCCGGTGAATACCTGCGCATTCCCGGTCATGACATTCCCTGGGCAGAAAAAAAATTTGCCACACCATCCCGGAAAATTGAAATTTTCAGCAGCAGGGCGGATGCTGCCGGGCAATCGCCGCTGCCTTGTTTCATAACCCCTTCACAGGGGGAGGATTGTTTTCCTTTGCGGCTGCTCACCTGCAAAACCCAGCGGTCCATGCATTCCCAGGGGTTTGTTTTTGAAGACCGGGAACCCGCCGTGTCTGTGAACAGGAAAACAGCACAGCAACTTGGCGTCACTGGACTGGAAAAGGTGCGTATCTCCACCCGGCAGGGGGAGGTGACCGCACGGTTGATACTGGATGAAGCGGTTTGTGACAGCACCGCTTTCATGCACCAGGGCTGGTGGCACAAAAGCGGTGCAGTGAATTTTCTCACCCATGCGGGTATGTCGGACATGGGGGAGCAGGCCGCGTTTTACGATACTTTTTGTACCCTGTCCCCCCCCTGAAGCGTGAACTGGTCAGGACAGCGCCGGGGGCAGACATCGGTTAACGAAACAGGATGGGTTACATGCGATTGTCCCGGGGAACCGGTGCAGAAAGCCTATTTATTCCACCCGGTGCCAGGTCTGGGTCCGGGAGATAAAAAGAAAGCTTCCCTGAACCTTTAATTCATCGCCTTCAGCCCACACCTTGCATTTGTAAATCTTGCCTTTTTTGGGATCCAGAATGGTGCCGCCGGAATATGCATCATCCACAGGCTTGAGGCCCTGGATAATCTCCATGCCCAGGGTGGGCTGGTCTTTTCTGGGGTCATCATCCGGACATTTGTCACAGGTGGGGTGGGGATCGGCATCCGGCTTCAAAAACAGCTCGATGATTTTGCCGTAATACTGTCCGTCTTTTTCAAAGATATGGACAATGGATTTGGGCTCGTTGGTTTCATCATCAATGGTTTTCCATTTTCCCACAATGGGAGCCTGTGCCAGGGCAGATCCGGCAAAAACAAAACAACCAACAACCAGCACCAGGATGAGCAATAACAACTTTTTCATAAATTCCTCCGGAAAACAGGTTAATAAATGTGGGTGAACACAGTTATACCATTTAGTCTTCTGTTATTTTTGTGTCAAGGTAAAAGACAGGGTTCTTGATTTTTATTGAGTGTGTATGTATTATAAGTTTAATACACCTTTTGGGGAGAAGAAATGATGCGAACCAATATTGTTATCGATGATGATCTGATCAAAGAAGCCATGACCCTCACCCGGCTGAAAACCAAGAAAGCTGTGGTTGAGAGTGGGCTCCGGCTTCTGGTCCGGATCAAAAACCAGGAGCGGATAAAAAAAATGCGTGGGAAAATAAACTGGGACGGTGATCTTGAAAAAATGAGGTCAGATCCATGATTGTGGTGGATTCATCGGTCTGGATCAACTATTTCAACGGTGTTTCCAACCAACATACAGATTTGCTCGACCATCATCTTTCGCATACCCCTGTCATTATCGGAGATTTGATTCTCATGGAAGTCCTTCAGGGATTTACATCAAACAAAGACTTTGAAACCGCCAAAGATCTGTTGGGTGCGCTTTGGTTCCGCCGGATGGGTGGATATGAGGTGGCGGTTCAAAGCGCGGCAAACTATCGCATTCTCAGAAAATCAGGGGTGACGGTTCGAAAGACAATAGATGTCATTATCGGAACCTTTTGTATAATGGAAGGGTTACCCCTGCTTTATGATGATCGAGATTTTGATCCGATGGTATCGCATTTGTCCCTGAATATTCCTTCACCATTGTAATCAGGTTTTTTATGAAAAAAGGCTTGAATTTTTTTGGTCAGATGGATACCGGGTTATTGGTGTTTCACCAGAGATGGAAAGTTTAAACGAATAAAAGGAAGATACAATTATGGATAATTCAGACAGGAACATCGCGCTCATTGATCATGATCTGTTTCCGGGTTCAAACAAACAGATTACCCGGGTTGGGCTCGGCGGAGAAGGGGTTCTGCGAACCACGGGAAAAGTGGATGAGGCCCGTGCGGTTATCAGTGAAGCCTTAGGTCAGGGCATTACCTATTATGATTCCGCCCGGGTTTATATGGACAGTGAAATCTATTACGGAAAATTCTGGCAGGATCATCAAAAAAAACGTGAATCGATCTTTCACACCAGCAAATCAGCTGACAGAACCCGGCATGGGGCCCTGGCGGAGTTGCGTCAGACCCTGGACCGCCTCAACACCAGCTACCTTGACCTGTGGCAGATCCATGATGTCAGGGATCAAAAAGATCTTGACCTGATTTCAGAAAAAGGAGGGGCTTTGGAAGCATTTCTGGAAGCAAAGGACCTGGGGCTGGTCCGCCATATCGGCGTGACCGGTCATCATGATCCACAGATTCTCACACACGCCGTAAAGATGTGGCCGGTGGATGCGGTGTTGATGCCGGTCAACCCGGTGGAGGAGGTCATTGGCGGGTTCCTGACCCATACCCTTGAGGCGGCCCGCAAAAAAGCGATCGCGGTCATCGGGATGAAAGTGCTTGGCGGCAAACACTATATTGCTAAGGATGCCGGTATCACGGCAGACCTTCTGGTCAGGTTCGCCCTGTCCTGTGACATTACACTGGCTATTGCCGGGTGCAGTACACCCGATGAGGTCAGGGAACTGGCAAATGCCGGCAGACACCAGGTGCCACTGACATCTGCTGAAAGAAAAGAGATTGTCAAGCCCTTTATCCCCGTGGCGGAACGGTTGGCTTTCTATCGGGGCAG
>JAABUD010000131.1 GCA_011389555.1 Desulfotignum sp.
GGGTGCATATTATCGGTCCCAGGGCTTCGGACATGATTGCACAAGGGGTGCTGGCCATGGAATCCGGGACTACTGCAAGAGACCTCGCCCAGATGGTTCACAGCCACCCCACCTTCAGCGAAGCGATGCAGGAAGCTGCAGCAGCTGTCCGGAATAAATGATGGGTTCTCACCCATATCGGGGTGATCCATTACCAAAAAAATAAGAAGAATTCAGATTTATGCAACCCTGCCAAATTTGCGGGAGGTTAAAAATTGCCCATCGAATGGATGGGCTGATTTTGTTGGCGGAGAGGGTGGCTGCCACATAGCAGTTTTTCCTTGTATTGTCCTGTATCATTGATATCAGTAACCAAGCCCAGGACCACAAGAAAACGCCCAGGTCAGCCTTTCCGGCACCAACTGGCGGATTGCCATCGAACCCGGCGGGCTGAAGGTCATCAACCGGGATACCTATCGAATAAGGTTAGATTGTGGTTCGCTCCGCTCACACAATCTAACCTTATTCGTTATGTTGCATTTTTATTTACAAAATTGTAGTATCCTCAGCAACTTATTGTATTTAAAAGATATTTTAATTTACATAGCCAAGGTTGGCAAACGCACGTTTATCAAGGCTCAGGGGCAACTCGCAACATAAGATAATAATACTTGATTTCAGTCATCCCTGGTTTTTATCCAGGGCCATGTCCAAAACTTCCCGCACTTTTTCTGTCATGTCCGCCATTGAAAATGGTTTCTGGATAAATGCTACTCCTTTATCCAGTATCCGCTGATGGGCCACGACTAAGATAATTATAAACAAAAGTAGTGCCATAACAACCGAAAAAATATTGGAATAGTTTGTAATCATTGAGGATTTTGATCCTTACTCGAAAAGACGGGTTAATTTTCGCAAAGCTTCACTTACAAGTGATTCTGGTGCTGGTCTGCCTGCTGTTTCTGGTGCTGCTTTGAATTTTTTTCAGGTAATTTTGCCATGAATCGGGTGCAGATCCAGGCCAGGACCAGGTAAAAAAAACTCAAGCCCCACATACAGAGCCACTCACTCATTACATGGTTGAAAGAAGCGCCCATCTGGGCCATTCTCAGTCCGCCGGAAATCCCCCAGGTGCTGGGCAACAGCATGGAAATGGCCCTTATCCAGTGAGGCATGGTTTCCACTGGCCATGAAAATCCGGAGATAAGCACTGCAACCATTGAGCTCCAGACAATCATGATGATGGATGATTCCCTGCTTTTGAAAAAATTTGCCAGAAATTGTCCCATCAGGACAACCGACAGCAGGAAAGGCAGCAGGAAGACAAACATGTCAAGGACCCTGACCCGCAGCGGGAAATCCCAGATCTGGTAGACTACCCCGTAAAAGAAATAGATGTGGACCAGGTACAGGGCCATGCAGGCAATTGTTCGGCCGAGGATTCTGACCATGGGGCCTCCCTGCAGCGGGATCACTGCCTTTTTTTCCTGCAGTTGTTCGCGGCGCGTTCCGGAAAGCATACCGATGCCTATCAGCATGGTCTGCTGTAGAAGCAAGAGCAGGACAGCCGGGACAATATAGGTTGCATAGCCCATGTGGGGATTGAACAGCGATCTGTTTACCAGGTTGAGAGGCGACCGATCTATCAGGGCTTTTTCATGGGACAATCCTCCGGCCTTGAAACGACTGACTTCTATCCCGGCCGACAGGGTCCGGGCCGTCATGACAAGTCCGGTCATGGCCTGCCTGTAAACCAGGAAGTAGGTGGCATCCACATATACTGACACATGTGTTTTCCGACCCTGCAGCACATCTTTTTCAAATCCATCCGGTATGAGGAGTATTCCGCTGGATTCTCCTGATTCAATTTTTCGGCGGGCCTGTTCCATGTCCGGGTCCCGGGAAACCACCCGCAACAATTCCGATGCATCGGTCATTCTCACCAGCTGCCGGCTCAAAGCTGAATGATCATAGTCAACAATCGACAGCGGCACCTGTTTCAACACCTCGCTGGAATAGGGCAGCGGATATACAAAGGAATAAAATACAACGGCACCGACCATGATGATCAATACCCCGGGGTCCCTGAATATGGCGTTCAGTTCAGTGAAGATATTGCAAAACAGGTGTCTGATCATGCTTTTCCCCAGTAACGGCTGTCGGTCATGTGGCTTTTGAACAAAGGAATCAGACAATAGCCTGCGCCAACGAATCCAAGCATGATCAACAGATCAGGGACCGAAACAGATATCGGGGCCTGGCGCAGGGTCTGTTCCTGGAACAGGTGCAGGTAATGGGTCAGGGGAAGCAGACTGCTCCAGGCTTTGCCCAGGGCCGGCATTCCCTCCAGCGGAAAGGTGATGCCCACAAACGCGAAAGCGGTGCCGGAAAGAAAAGAAGACGCGCTCAGGGCCATGCGCAGGCTGGGAAAAAGATATACCAGGACAAGTCCGTATGCCATATAGGCCAGGATCAGGATCAGGGTGCCGGCAATCAGGCCGGCACCGGATCCCCGCAACGGAACGCCAAAACCCAGAAATATGATGGCCAGCATGATCAGTCCCACCAGGCTGAAACACAGAAAGTAGACGGCCAGCTTACCGGTGATCGCCCACCAGACACTCCCCCCGGCGGTCTTGAGCCATTGTTCTGCGGTCCGGTTTTTAAATTCGCTTCCCAGGGCCATCACTGCGACCATCAGGACAAAAATCTGCAGAAAGGTGGGGCAGAGAGCGGCCGAAAGAAAGTACATGTAGTTGAGCTGGGGATTGAACAGAACATGGCGGTCGATTCTTACCGGATCTAAAAGGGTCATTGCCTTTTCCTGCATGACACCGCTCTGCATCCGGGATCTGATATTCAGGCCGGCTGATATGGTAGAGACAACGGCCTGGAGGCTGCTTGAAACAATGCTTCCCGGAAGCAGCATCTGGGTGTTGGTAAAGCAAATGACCTCCCCACCCTTTCCTTCCAGGATATCCCTTTCCAGGGCCTGTGGAATGTGCAGCCAGGCATAGATTGCTCCCTCCAGCATCCGGTTCTTTGCCTCGACAGGATCGGCTGCCCGAAAGGCGACCCGGATCACGGGGGATGCGTCTACGGCCCTGATCAGAGAACGGGACAGTTTTGAGTGATCCAGGTCAACCACAGCTACCGGAAGTTCATGGGGATACGGCTCGGAAAACAGGCCCCAGATCAGGATGAACGAAAGCAAAGGAAACACGAACATGGCCAGGGGATATCGGGCGTGCTGCCTGATATGCGAGATTTCCCGCGCAAATACTGCCAGAAATCCGGTTCGCCCCTTATTCCCGGGCATCGAAAAGGTCCTTTCGGGAAACCAGGACGCTCATGCCCGGCCGCAGCCCGATGATACTGTCCAGGGGCCTGGCCCTGATTTCGAACGTCTTGAGATCGAATCCACCGGATGCGCTGGTGGATCTCCAGGTGGCATAATCACCAAGAGGGGCAATATAGCTTATCTCCACTGGAAACTTTTTGTCGCCCAGGGCGGGGACCGACACTGGGAACCCCCG
>JAABUD010000132.1 GCA_011389555.1 Desulfotignum sp.
CCCCCCAGATGCCGGCAACCGTCTTCAAGGTCGTCAAGCCGGCCGGCAAAAGCCCTTGAAACCGGTTTTTGGGCGGTATTGTCAAATCCCTGTACATAAGGGGCCGCATCCCTGAAATCCCGGTATGTCACCAGTTGTCTGTCATCTTCGGGCCTGTCCGGGTTCAGCAGCAGGTACTGGCACAGAATGACACACACGGAATGAGGGGGGCGGCGGGCCTTGTGATCCGAGATGTCCCGGTGGGCGACGGTAAAGGTTTCATTGAAAAAAGGGATGAAGGCGGTCTGCCCGCCCATGCGGATTCCCAGCAGGTCCTGTTTTCCCGTCAGGTCCAGGCTGGCCACCCGGGCCAGATAGTCCTGGTAGATTTGTTCAAAAACCGGTGCCTTGGATGTCATGGTCCGATGAATTCCTTTCTTTATCAAAATGGAAAAAATAGATGTATCATATTGGGTACCCGCCAGCCATATCCTTGTTTCTCCTTTTCCCCAGAGCTGTGGTGAAATGGTTGACAGGCAGGATGATCAAGTATAAAGAAAGAGTGTAAATTTGCAAGTGGTTCCATGGACTGGTCCTGGAACCTGAATAGGGAAAACAGTGAAAATCTGTTGCGGTCCCGCCGCCGTGAATGGTGACCCGCTCTGCTGAATGCCACTGTGATATCATGGGAAGGCGCAGAGAGGGGATGACCCTGAGCCGGAAGACCTGCTTGCAAATAGGTGGTTCTGCACAGCGCGGTACTGTACAGAGGCATGACAGAGATTTTGAAAACGGAAGATCTCGGGGACTGGCCCCGGGATCCAGGTGTACCATGACGGGGGGGCCGGTTATGGCAACGAGGGCGTGGTTATCCGGGGCGGCCGCAGTTCCATGCACGGGTTTGATATTGCCGGCGATATCCTGGTGCTGGTGGACGGCCATCGCACAGGCTCTGATTTCCTGGGAAATATCGGCCTGGGAAATACGGAGCGGATTGAGGTGATCCGGGGACCGGGCGCGGTCCAGTATGGGGCGGCAGCCATGGGCGGCGTCATCAATATCATTACCAGACAGGGAAGAGAAAAGCCGGAAGGTTTTGTCGAAGCCGGTGTCGGCAGCTGGGGGGAACAGCGCTACAAAGCCGGTATATCCGGAAAAGCCGGGAACCTGGATTTTGCCGGGTCTATGGCCTACTTTTCTCGGGATGACTATGAGCTGGGAAATGGGGATACATTTGAAAACAGCGATGTGGAAGACCGGGTGCGTTACAACTTCAATACCGGCTGGAATTTCAATGACAACCATCGCCTGGGCCTGATTATTCAGGGATCAGACACCAATGATGCCGGCAAGGGGGAAGACGCGGCCAGAACCTATTATTACTATACCCGCCAGGACCGGGACAACCACACGATTGACTTCTCTTACAAGGGATGTAACGAAGCCGATGCCACCACCTGGCTCACCCGGTATTTTCAGGGAGAGGTCAACTACGACCTGAAGCGGTTCACAAGTTCCAGCACCACCCGGCTGCCGCTGTCGGAGAATTCCAACCAGTTCCGGGGATCCCAGGCCCAGGTCAGCCATGATTTCGGCCTGTTGCGTACCGTTGCCGGCATGGACTGGATGTCCTATGAATTTGACCAGCGCCAGGACGGTGATGCTGCCGGTTCGTCAACCCGGAACACTGCCCAAAGCGACTTTGACAATATCAGCGGTTTTTTGATGGGTGATGTCCATCTGCTGGAAAACCGGAACCTGACCTTGTCTGCCGGAATACGGTACGATGTTTTTGATGTTTCGGTGAATGCCTGGAAGATCAAGGAGGATGTGACCGTATCCAGGAAGGTCGACAAACACAGCTGGAATCCGTCCTTTGGGGTTGCTTACAGCCCAATGGATTTTCTCAAAGTGCGGGCCAATTATGCCACGGCGTTTAAAATGCCGCTGCCTCGGCAGCTGACAGGATATACCGTCATGATGTCCACGCCGTTTATCGGGAACCCGGATCTTGAACCGGAAAAAAGTGACAACTATGATCTGGGATTTGACCTGGACTGGAAATCTTTGTTTGTATCGGCCACCTGGTTTTACAGTGATTATCAGGATATGATCGGATACGAGACCCGCAACAGCGCTGACGAACACTACAGCGGCAAGCACTACTGGTACTATAATGTGGATACCGCCGAAATTCAGGGAATTGAACTGGGGATGAAACTGGATCTGGCCCATACCCTGGGATGGTCTTTCCAACTGGAACCTTACGTCAACTGGACCCATCTGCTAGTGTTTGAAGACGGCAACGGCTATAAACTGCCGGATCGCTCCCGGGACAGCCTCTCCGCCGGCCTGGTTTTCGGGTATGAGGAAGCCGGCCTGACCGCCAGCCTGGATGCCACCTATTACGGCACTCAGTATGCGGTTGACCGGGAATCGGGGAGCAGTGTTGTTAACGCTCAGGAAAAACTGGAAAATGTGGGCGATGCATGGGTTATCGATTTCTCCTGCACCCAGCGCCTTTTCAAATTTGAAAACTCAAGGGAAGTCAGGCTGAAGGCTTCCATTCACAATCTGTTTGACGAGTTCTATTCCACTGACGAAGACGACTGGATGCCGGGTCGGTCTTTTTATCTGGGTGTGGAATTCCGGTTATGATGGGTCGTTGAATTTGTGTGCTGTTCAATGATTTTGTCGGTTTTCACTGTTTGCAGGTCGTGATGACCGGCACATGGAGAATTTTTGTAACCATCATGAAAAAATTCGGGTTTTTGGTTGACAAGACGCCTGTGGATATTGTAGTCAGGTAGGAACGTAATGCAGCCAAGAAGGATTTAATAAAACCACGAAGGTTTTTCCCAATTGTAAGAGGGATAACTTTGTGGTTTTTTTGTTTTTGGATGATTCAGTGCAGGAGACGCAGATTTGAGGATGGGCATAAAAAGAGGGGCGGTGATGCAACTTATGGTGGCGGCCGTAGGAATGCTTCTGGCGGGGTTCCTTTTTTGGGAACCGGCGCTGGCAGACACGGCCGCAGTCGTGGAAAAGCATGTGAAAAAATCCATTGATGTGCGCCAGGCATCCCAGAAGGAGGCGGAACTGGCGGCCGCGTATGACCGGCTCATGGCGGAAAATGAGATCCTGGAAGCGGAAAACAAACGCATGTCGGACAGGGCCGCCGCACTCGGGCAGGAGGTTGAACAGCTGGAACAGGAAAAAAAGCAGACCCGGCAGGTCCGGGAGGAACTGCTGCCGTTTCTGGCTGAAGTGCAGGAAAAAGTGACGCAGCTGGTGGGCGAAGATATGCCGTTTCTGCCGGAGGAGCGTACCAGTCGGCTGGAAAAACTGGCCGCCCTTATGGATGATCCCGAGGTGCCGGTGGCGGAAAAATTCCGCAAGACCATGGAGGCGTTAAGCATCGAAGCGGAATACGGCAATACCATCGAGGTGTATCACGACCGGATTTTGCTGGGGGGCCAGCAGGTGTCCGGGCAGATTTTCCGACTGGGCCGCATCAGCCT
>JAABUD010000133.1 GCA_011389555.1 Desulfotignum sp.
CTGAAAGGATTTTTCACTGAAAAGACAGCTTCGGGGTATGGCATCGCCGGCCGCTCCATTCCGTTCATCGCATTTTTGATGGCGGCAACTGCGGCATCGTTTTCCGGGTGGACTTTTATCGGTCATCCCGGTTTGATCTGGAAAGCAGGGCTGGTGTATGCATTTGCATCCTTTTATGTGCTCACCATTCCCATAACCGGGGCATTTTTTGCCAAAAGAAACTGGCTTATGGGCAAGCGCTACGGGTTTATCACTCCGGGTGACATGTTTGCCTATTACTATAACAATGAAGCGGTTCGCTGGCTCACGGTTCTGGCGGCGTTTCTGTATTCCATTTTCTACTCAGGGCTCCAGCTCATTGCTGCAGCCAAACTGTTCTACTGGACAGCCGGCGTGCCCGAAACCATCGGGTTGATTTTCATGGCCTTTATCGTGTGGTTCTATGTGGTCACCGGTGGTCTCAAAGCCTCCACCTGGGTGGGGGTGCTGCAGTTCTGCCTCCTGGTGGGGGGCATCATCCTGCTGGGATTTTACACCATCACAAGTCCCCTGTTCGGCGGGTGGTCCGGATTTGTGGCTTCCATGGGCGGCCTTGAAGAAAAATACATGAAGGTGCCGGGCCTGATTCACTTCGGCCTGGGCAGCGGCGGGTGGACCGCGGTGATGATCCTCACCTACATGTTCGCCCTCATGGGGATCCAGTCATCCCCGGCCTTTACTCTGTGGAACTTCGGTCTTGCCTCTCCCAAGCCCCTGGCCTGGCAGCAGGTGTTCATGTCCACCTTTGTGGTGGGTCTGGCCCTGTTCTTTTTCACCGCGTTCCAGGGCATCGGCGCCCGTATTCTGCTGGAAGCCGGTAATCTGGCCGCTGAACTGGGCGGCGAAGCAATGACCAACGGCGATGTAGTGCCCATACTCATGGTCAAATTTATGCCCGGTCCGCTCATGGGCCTGGTGTTCATGGGTGCCATTGCAGCCATCCATTCCACGGCAGCCCCCTATATCGGCACCGGCGGCACCATTATCCAGCGGGATGTGTGGTGGCGGTATGTCAGAAAACAGGGCGGGTCCCATTCCGAGCAGATCTGGACCAACCGGATCTTTGCCACCATCTTGACAGTGGCCGCGGTTGTGGTCTCTTTGACCGCCACCGATGCCATCGTCATGATCGGCGGATTTGCCACGGCATTCGGTACCATCATGTACATCTGCCTGTTAGGGGTGCACTGGGGATTCAAATTCCCCAGCATCGGCGTGGTCCTGGGACTGCTAGCCGCCATCATCGCCTGTTTTCTCACCTATTATGTATGGCAGTATCCTTTGTCCATCCATACAGCAGGCTGGGGTATTTTCGTAGGACTGGGCGTGGCCTATCTGTGCCGGGGTCTGGGCATGAAAGACAGTGAAGAGACCATTGCCCGGCAGAAAGAGGTCAGGGAATGGCTCAACTCCATTGACGGTCCCTCTGAAAAAGGCAAACGCTGGCGGGGTTACATGAAAATAGCTGTCCCGGTCTGGTATCTCATGGCGTTGGGACCAGGGGTCCTCATCGGCAACAATGCCATTTCCTTTGCCGGGTTTCCGCCCATCTGGTCCTGGCAGATCATCTGGTGGATACTGGGTATCATACTGATGTGGGGCCTGTGTTTTAAAGCGGAAATGTCCACCACATCAGCCGAGCAGATCAGACGGGCGGATGAGGAAACCATGGATGTTACCAAGGAAGCTGATAATTGATTTGACAACCTTATAAATCAAGGAGATTCACCATGGAACTGGAAGACAAATACCTTATTGCAACCCTCATTTTCTGCGTACTGTTCGTGGCCTCATTCGGCTGGGGATGGTGGGGATAATCACATATCATAATCTATAATACCAGGAAGAATTCCGGACAAAGCCCTTTGTCCGGAATTCTTTATTTTTTGTACCCATGACCCTGAGCCACCGATTCTGGATATTCGCCCTGGCAGGTGCGGGCATCATTTTCCTGATTTTCGCAGGTATGGCTGTGTACGTCTGGTTGCACCTGACCCCTGAACAGGTAAAAGTGGCGGCAGATTTCTGTAAGAGTCATGCAGCTGTGCTGCTAGGGGGGGGTCTCCTGTTGTGCCTGGTGTTCTGGGCCGCATCAGACCTGGTGTATGCCAATTACATCAAACCGGTGAAAAAAATATCTGCCGAAGTTGCCATGATCTATGCATCCAACCCTGCTTTGCGCATCCCTGTGAGAGGAAATCTGGACATCCAGGCCCTGGCCAGAACCATCAACACCTTTGCCGACATATTTGAAAAACAGGACCAGACCATTGCATACCAGGTGCTGGCTGCCAGAAAAGAAACCGAACAGGAAAGAAACCTGCTGGCCGCCATCATGGGAGAACTGCCCCAGGGGGTGATCATCTGCAACACCAGCGGCCGGATTCTGCTGTACAATTCTCTGGCCAAAAAAATATTCACCCCCACCACCGATCTGAAAAAAACCGAACATTTCATGGGCCTGGGCCGGTCCATTTTTCACCTGGTGGACAAGGATCTCATCGCCCATGCCATGGAAGAGATCACAGAACAGCTGACATCAGGGGAAAACAGTGCAGGCTCCTATTTTATCACCCCGGTTTTCACCCATTGCCTGATCAGTGTGGAAACCATACCGGTCCTGGACAAAAACAACCAGATGACCGGATTTATTCTGGCGTTCCAGGAGATCTCCCAGGATATCAAAAAATATGAATCCATCCAGAACCATCTGGCAGAGTTTCACCAGACAATGGAAAAACATACGCCTGCAGCAGAACGTTTTCACAAGCTTTCCGATACTATCCAGGATATTTTTCTGTCCCGGCTGCCCTTAACCCGGCTGGATCTGGCACAATTTCTTTTCCGGGTGCAAAAACTGTCAGGCCATCTTCATGATATCCGGATCAATGTATATAACCGGGCACAAAACGAACGGATCATGGCAGACACCTATTCTCTGACCCAGGCATTTGTGTTTTTGTTCAATGCCCTGGCCCGGCTCACAGGCCGGTCTGAATTCGACCTGGCAGCGTCAACCGACCATGACCGGATCAGGTGTGATATTACCTGGGAAGATGTCCCTGTGAAAATTACAGACCTTGAAACCATCAAGCACCAGCACATCAATACCCTGCCCGGATTTGAATCGGTTCTCAAACTCAACAACACCCGGTTTGACATCCTGGTTTCTGATGAAAACACCAGTGCCCATATCATTTTGTCTGTCAGAAAAAGCGCTGAAACATCGGTGGCGGCAAAACACCGGATACCTGTCATGGCAGGGTCCCGGCCTGAATTTTATGATTTTGACCTGTTCCAGTTCAAAGACCGGGACAAAAACCTGCTGGATACCCGGTTAAAAGAGATCTCCTATACGGTTTTTGATACGGAAACAACCGGTCTGAATCCGGAAGGCGGAGATGAGATCATTTCCATAGGTGCTATAAGAATAG
>JAABUD010000145.1 GCA_011389555.1 Desulfotignum sp.
TACAACGGCAACCTGACCCGGTCCTGTGTGGAACTGGCCCGGGAATGGCGCACGGACAAATATCTGCGGCGCCTGGAAGCCATGATGCTTGCCGCTGATTTTGACAACACCTATCTGCTGTCGGGCAACGGGGATGTGATCGAGCCGGACCAGGGGGTGATCAGTATCGGCTCCGGCAGCCCGGCGGCCCAGTCCGCGGCCATCGCCTTGATGGAAAACACGGATATGTCCGCCCGCCAGATCGTTGAAAAAGCCATGAAGATCGCTTCGGATCTGTGCATTTATACCAATCATGAGGTTACCATTGAAGAACTCAACTGACACCGGGAATGGATTCATGAAAGATTTAAAACCCAGGGAAATCGTCACCGAGCTGGATAAATATATCATCGGCCAGAAAGATGCCAAAAAATCCGTGTCCATTGCCCTTCGAAACCGCTGGCGCCGCCGTCAGGTGGAGCCGGATCTCCAGGATGAGATCGCACCGAAAAACATCATTCTCATCGGTCCCACCGGGGTGGGCAAGACCGAGATCGCCCGGCGCCTGGCCAACCTCACCGACTCGCCGTTCTACAAGGTGGAGGCTTCCAAATTCACGGAAGTGGGCTATGTGGGCCGGGACGTGGAATCCATGATCCGGGACCTGGTGGAACTGACCGTGAACACCCTGAAAGCCAGACAGCAGGACGCGGTCCAGGAAAAGGCGGCCAGGATTGCCGAAGAACGGGTCCTGGACATTCTGCTGCCGCCGACACCCAAAACAGCGGGCTCTTCGGATACCGGCACCCTCAAGCTGGCCGGCTCGTCTGAAGACACCCCGGACACCGGTACCGGCACCCGGGAAAAACTGCGGGCCATGCTCAGGGCCGGAAAACTGGATACCCGGCAGGTGGACCTGGATATGCCGGATCAATCCTCTCCCATGGTGGAGATCTTTTCCAACACCGGTATCGAGGAGATGGGCATCAATGTCAAGGACATGCTGGGCAATCTCATGCCCAAAACCACCAAGCGCAGAAAAGTCAGTGTCAAAGAAGCCCTCAAGATCCTGACCCAGGAGGAAGCGGCCCATCTGGTGGACATGGAACGGGTCAAGTCGGATGCCGTGGCCATGGTGGAGCAGTCCGGTATCATTTTTATCGACGAGATCGACAAGATTGCCGGCCAGGAAAAAAGCCACGGGCCGGAAGTGTCCAAGCAAGGGGTGCAGCGGGATCTGCTGCCCATCGTGGAAGGCAGTTCCGTGCCCACCAAATACGGGATCGTGAAAACCGATCATATTCTGTTCATCGCTTCGGGCGCGTTTCATGTGTCCAAGCCGTCGGACCTGATTCCCGAACTCCAGGGCCGGTTTCCCATCCGGGTGGAACTGACCTCCCTGGGGGCAGGGGAGTTCGTCCGGATTCTGACTGAACCCAAAAACGCTCTGGTGCTCCAGTATATCGCATTGCTGCGCACGGAAGGCGTGGATATCACGTTCACCCAGGATGCCGTGGAAAAGATCGCCGCCATTGCCGTGGAAGTGAATGCCGCCACCGAGAATATCGGTGCCCGGCGCCTGCACACCCTCATGGAAAAAATTCTGGAAGAGATCCTGTTTGCGGCCCCGGATGTGGATGATTCAAAAATCACCATTGACGCAGCATTTGTGGAGAGTCAGCTCATGGGCATTGTGGAGAACCAGGACTTGAGCAGGTATATCTTATGACCCCTTCAGCGGTTGCGGATCGGAATGTCGCGGATATCCTGGTGGAAGCGCTGCCGTATATTCAGCAGTTTTCCACCAAAACCATTGTCATCAAGTATGGGGGCCATGCCATGGTGGATGACAAGCTCAAGCGCGATTTTGCCAATGACATCACGCTGCTCAAATATGTCGGCATCAATCCGGTGGTGGTGCACGGGGGCGGCCCCCAGATCAGCAAGGTGCTTTCCGCCATGGGGATCACCTCCACATTTATCCGGGGCATGCGCTACACGGATGATGCCACCATGGATGTGGTGGAGATGGTGCTGGGCGGCAAGGTGAACAAGGATATCGTGGCCCGGATCAACCAGGAAAGGGGCAGGGCCGTGGGCCTCACCGGCAAGGACGGAAGCCTGATCCTGGCGGAGAAAATGAAGATCTATGTCCAGGATGACCGGGAAAAGCCGCCCGAGATCATCGATCCCGGCATGGTGGGGGATGTGGTGTCCGTGAATCCGGAGATCATCCATACCCTGACCGCCAGAGGGTTCATCCCTGTTATCGCACCCGTGGGCGTGGGAAAAAACGGGGAAACCTACAACATCAACGCAGATGTGGTGGCCTCCCGGATTGCCGCGTCCCTGGAAGCCGAGCGCCTGATTCTGCTCACGGATGTGGACGGGGTCCTGGATGCAAACAATACACTGGTGTCTTCCATCGATGACCAGCGGATCGGGCAGATGATCGGGAACAAAGAAATCCAGGGCGGCATGATTCCCAAGGTGGAGTGTGCCCTGGCCGCGTTGAAGCGCGGGGTGAAAAAAACCCATATCATCAACGGAAAAATCCCCCACGCCGTGCTCCTGGAACTGTTCACCGATTCCGGCATCGGCACCCAGGTATTTGCAAATGAACCCGCTTAACACTTAACACTTAACACTTAAAACTTAACACTTCCATACACAAAAGAGAAACCCATGGATACCCTGGAAAAAACCGATACATTTGTCTGCCGGACCTATGCCCGCCAGGGAAAAGCGTTTGTCAGCGGCAGCGGCATGTACCTGACCGATGAAGACGGCCAGGTGTTCACCGATTTTCTGGCCGGCATCGCCGTGTGCAGCCTGGGCCACTGCCATCCTCAAGTGACCGCGGCCATTCAGAAACAGGCCGGGCGCCTGGTGCATGTGTCCAATCTGTTTTACACCCGGCCCCAGGCCGACCTGGCCCGGGCCCTGGTGGAAAACAGTTTTGCCGATCAGGTGTTTTTCGGCAATTCCGGGGCCGAAGCCAATGAAGCCGCCATCAAGCTGGCCCGGCGGTATTTTCAACGCAACGGAAACACGAACCGGTTTCAGATCATCACCATGACCGGTTCTTTTCACGGCCGGACCCTGGCCACCCTGACCGCCACGGGCCAGGATAAGATCAAACAGGGGTTTTATCCGCTGCTGCCCGGATTCATCCATGTGCCGTTCAATGATATCGATGCCCTGAAAACCGCCATGGACGACACCGTGTGCGCAGTGATGATGGAGCCGGTCCAGGGGGAGGGCGGGGTGATTCCGGCGGACCCGGAATACCTGGCACAGGTCAGACAGTTGTGCGATCAGACCGGCACCCTGCTGATCTTTGATGAAATCCAGTCCGGCATGGGCCGGTGCGGCACCTTGTTCGCCCACCAGGGGTATGGGGTGACCCCGGATATCATGACCCTTGCCAAAGCCCTGGGCAACGGGATGCCCATCGGGGCCATGCTGGCCACGGCAGAGGCGGCCACAGGATTTGAACCGGGCAGTCACGGTTCCACTTTCGGGGGTACGCCCCTGGCCACGGCTGCCGGGCTCAAAACCCTGGCATTGATTTCAGATCCCGCATTTCTGGCCCGGGTGCGGGAAAAAGGCCGGTATTTCAAAGACCAGCTTGGAAAACTCCGGGATCGACATGCCCGGGTGACAGATGTTCGGGGAAAAGGGTTGCTGCTGGGGATGGAAGTGGGACAAGGGGCCGGTGATGTGGCAGCCGCGTGTTTTAAAAAAGGGTTTATTATTAATGCCATTCAGGATAAAGTCTTACGATTTGCCCCCCCGTTGATTGTGGAAACCGAAGATATTGACCGGCTGGTGTCCGTGCTGGACAGCCTGCTGTAAAAAAACAAGGAGAGAATTGGTTTTGAAAAAAGACCTGTTGTCATTGCTGGACCTGGAAAAAACGGATTTTGAAAATTTGTTCGAGCGGGCATTGCAGCTGAAACAACGCTATGCCAAAGGCATTCAGGACCGGGTGCTCACTGGAAAAACCCTGGGCCTGATTTTTGACAAAAAATCCACCCGGACCCGGATCGCCTTTGAAACCGCCATGATCCAGCTGGGGGGACACCCCATCTACATGAGCACCCAGGACACCCAGATCTCCAGGAACGAGCCGGCCGCGGACACGGCCCGGGTGTTGTCCCGGTATATCGACTGCCTGGCCATGCGGACCTTTGACCATGCTTTGGTGGAAGAGTTTGCAAGGGCCTCGTCCATTCCGGTGATCAATGCCCTGACCGATTCGTTTCATCCCTGCCAGATTCTGAGCGACATCATGACCATCATCGAGCACAAAGGCGGATATCACAACAGGAAAATCGCCTGGGTCGGAGACGGCAACAATGTGGCCAACTCCTGGGTGAACGCCGCCGGTGTGCTGGGCATGAACCTGGTGGTGGCCTGCCCGGAGGGGCATCGGGTCAAACCGGAAATCATCCGGGCGGCGGGCGCAGATACCATGGATCATATTGAATTCACCACGGATCCCAAAGAAGCGGTGACCGGCGCGGATGTGGTGTATACGGATGTCTGGGCCAGCATGGGCGAGGAGGATGAGCTGGAAAAACGGCTGGCCGCGTTCGAAGGGTTTCAGGTGAATCAGGACCTTTTGTCGCATGCCGCGTCAGATGTGCTGGTGATGCACTGCCTGCCGGCCCACAGGGGAGAGGAGATCGCCGAACAGGTGCTCGAGGCCCCCGGGGCCGTGTTCTGGGACCAGGCGGAAAACAAGCGGCATATGCATAAGGCCATTCTGGAAAAACTGATTCTCAGGAACAAGACCGATGAGTGATAAATTGTGGGGGGGACGGTTTTCGGAAGATACCGATGCCCTGGTCGAAAAATTCAACGCCTCCATCGATGTGGACAGGCGGCTCTATGCCAGTGACATCGAAGGCAGCATGGCCCATCTGAAAATGATGGCAAAAC
Organism: Desulfotignum sp.; assembly: GCA_011389555.1. Taxonomy (GTDB): domain Bacteria; phylum Desulfobacterota; class Desulfobacteria; order Desulfobacterales; family Desulfobacteraceae; genus Desulfotignum. The sequence goes on from JAABUD010000145.1 coordinate 4,927, forward strand.
AGCAGATCATCGCCACAGATGAAGCGGAAACGCTTCTGGCGGGCCTGGAACGGGTCAAAACCCGGATCGAAAACAACGAAATCCCTTTTTCCTGTTCCCTGGAAGATATCCACATGCATGTGGAAGATGCCCTGGGACAGGAGTGCGGGGATCTGGCCAAGAAACTGCACACCGGCCGGAGCCGCAACGACCAGGTGGCCCTGGATGTCCGGATTTTCCTTAAAAAAGAGACCCGGCAGATCATGGACCGGATCAAAGGATTTCAAAAAGCCCTGGTGGACCTGGCAGGAGCCCACCTGGATGTGATCATGCCGGGATACACCCATATGCAGCGGGCCCAGCCCGTGCTGTTCGCCCATCATCTCATGGCATATTATGAAATGCTTAAAAGGGACCAGGCGCGGTTTGCCGATGCGTATAAACGCATGGATGCCATGCCCCTGGGTACGGCGGCTCTGGCCGGCACCACCTATCCCGTGGACAGAGACTTCACCCGCCGGGAACTGGGGTTTGACCGGTTGTGTGAAAACAGCATGGACGCGGTGTCTGACCGGGATTTTGTCATGGAGTTCATTTCTCATGCCGGCATCTGCATGATTCATCTGTCCCGGCTGTCCGAAGAGCTGATTCTGTGGTCGTCGTCGGAATTCGGGTTCATCACCATCTCCGATGCCTTTACCACCGGTTCCAGCATCATGCCCCAGAAGAAAAACCCGGATGTGGCCGAACTGGTCCGGGGCAAGACCGGCCGGGTGGTGGGCAACCTGATGGCCATTTTCACCACCATGAAATCGCTGCCCATGGCGTATAACAAGGACATGCAGGAAGACAAGGAACCGCTGTTCGATAGCGTGGACACCCTGTCCATCTGTCTGGAGGTGTATACCCGGATGTTTCCTCATATCACGGTCCATGCCGACCGGATGAAAACCGCCTGCGGACAGGGGTTTTTAAATGCCACGGATTTTGCCGATTACCTGGTGAACAAGGGCATGCCTTTCCGCCGGGCCCATGCCGTGGCAGGCAGGGCCGTGGCCCTGGCCATGGAGGAGAACAGGGAACTGGATGACCTGAGCCTGGAGCAGTTCAAACAACTCAGTGATCGGGTGGCCGAAGATGTCTATGAGTTCATCCGCCTGGATCAGGTGGTGGCCCGCCGGATATCGGCCGGCGGAACCGGATTTGACAATGTCAGATCTGCGGTTGAAACGGCACAAAAGGAATTATCGTCATGACACGTCCCCGAAGATGGATAAAAACCAGTGTGATCGCCGGTCTGTGCCTGCTTTTTGGGGTGATCGGCGCCGGAACCGGCTGCGGCAAAAAAGCCCCGCCCCGGGCCCCGGAAAAGCCGGGTCAGGCCGTGGCGGCCCCGGAAGCGCCGGCGGCAACCCTGAACCACGGGCAAGTCACCCTGACCTGGACCCATGAGATCAACCCGGATCATGCCGTTCTGCCCCCCCGGTATTTTGAAGTGTCCATGGCGGCGCCTGCCGAGTGCGAAGGCTGCCCGTTTGTTTTTGAGACAGTGGGGCAGGTGGCTGTGCCGGACCGGGTGTTTCAGATGACGCTGCCGGCATCCGGGGTCCGGTATTTCAGGATTCAGGCCGTGGGAGATCATGGTGTCCGATCCGAGTATTCCCGCACGGTGGTGGTGGAGGTGCCGTAATGGCTGATTTTTCCACGGCCGTGTTGAGCATCGGTTCCAATAAAGGGGATAAACCGGCCAATCTTCATCTGGCCATTGCCTGTCTGGATACCCAGGAACCGATCGATGTGACGGCGGTATCCCGGTTCTATAAAACCCAGCCCCAGAATTTTGCGGACCAGGACTGGTTTGTGAACGCAGTCGTGAAAATCCGATGCCGCACATCGGATCCGCGGGTGCTGCTCGAAATGCTCAAACAGATTGAATTTTGCATGGACAAACAGGGAAAACCCTTTCGGTTCGGGCCCAGGAAAATCGATCTGGATATCATCTACTTCGATGACCGGATCATCAAAACCCCGGAACTGGAAATCCCCCACCCCAGAATGCATGTAAGACAGTTTGTTTTACGGCCCATGTGTGATATAGAACCCGGGGCGGTGCACCCGGTATCGGGCCTGACCACACAAGCATTGTTCAATCAAATTGAAACACAGGAAAACCAGGCGGTGATCCCCCTGGATGAGGAGGAAGAAAACACGTGAAATTTTTTATTGATACAGCCAATATCGACCAGATCATGGATGCCAACAGCATGGGCATGGTGGATGGTGTCACCACGAACCCGTCTTTGATTGCAAAAGAAGACGGGGAGTTCAAGGAAATTGTCGCCCGGATCTGCAAAGAGGTGGCAGGACCGGTAAGTGCGGAAGTCATCAGCCTGGAATATGACGGGATGGTGGCCGAAGCCCGGGACCTGGCAAAAATCGCGGACAATATCGTGGTGAAGATCCCCATGACCGTGGAAGGACTCAAAGCGGTGAAAACCCTGACCGCCGAAGGCATCAAAACCAATGTCACCCTGGTGTTTTCACCGCTCCAGGCCCTGATGGCCGCCAAAGCCGGGGCAACCTATGTGTCTCCGTTTGTGGGCCGGCTGGACGACCTGGCGGAAGAGGGCATGGAACGGGTCAATCAGATCGCCCAGATTTTTGCCAATTATGATTTGGATACCGAGATTATCGTGGCCAGTGTCAGAAGCTCCCTTCATGTGCTGGATTCGGCCCTGATGGGTGCGGATATTGCCACGATCCCTTACGGGGTGTTGAAAAAACTGGCATCCCATCACATGACCGACAAAGGCATCGATGCGTTCATGGCGGACTGGAACCAAAAGAACGGATAAAAAACGCCGGTCATGTCAATTTCAGGTTGACAAAAACAGGGAAATCAAATACATATAGCTTTTGTTTGATTGAGCGGGAATAACTCAGTGGTAGAGTGCGACCTTGCCAAGGTCGAAGTCGCGGGTTCAAATCCCGTTTCCCGCTCCAGACAAGGCGGCTTGGCCAAGGGGTAAGGCAACGGCCTGCAAAGCCGATATCCCCGGTTCGAATCCGGGAGCCGCCTCCATAATAAAATCAAGGGTTTGGGAGAAATCTCAGGCCCTTTTTTATATATCCCAAACTACAGGATGGTTTCAGGGTTTTGCCTTTGTAATCTTCTTCGTCGTGTCCACCTATGGCCCGGTGATCAATTAAAAACCTATCTTTTTTCTGGGCTTCTCATTATCTGCCAGCAGTTTATCCAGAACAGAAAACACCACTTCAAATCGCTTATCGGTCTGTTCCCGCAATTCATCCACTGCTTTCTTCAATTCCTCATGACCGGCAATCATGTGCCTGAGCTTTGTGAATGTCCGCATAATCTGGATATTTACCTGAATGGCCCGATCACTTCTCAAAACACTCGACAGCATGGCCACACCCTGTTCGGTAAACGCCATGGGAGAATACCTGAGCCCCATTTTGTCAGAATTGGAAGTCACAAATTGTGACCTCCAATCAGCAAACTCTTTTTTGCTGAGTTCAAACATGAAATCTTCAGGAAACCGCTGAATGTTCCTTCTGACAGCCTGTTTCAGGGCCTTGGTCTGGACGTCATACAGAACGGCAAGGTCCCGATCCAGCATCACCTTGGCACCCCGGATAAAATAGATCTTTGATGAGATCAGCTCAGTTGATACAATGTCTTTGCTCATGGCAGTCCCTATGATTTCAGGTTCACAACGTATGCCTGTTTCTTGAAAATATCAGATAATCCAGAATAACAGGTTTAGGACATGTTTTAAAGCCTATGGTTCCGGTAAATTGCAGGAAGTCGGATACCTCTGGCAAAGCGGGTGTTTCCGGTTCGAATCCGAAAGCCACCTCCAAGAATAAAATAAAATGGCCTGGAAATCTTTCTTGATTATATCAATAAATTTTGATATGATTATACATTATGGTTGATTTGGATTGTTTCCGACAACCGGCTGACATTTTGATGGAGAAAAAAGAATGAATCTTTCAGCGGGATGCAAAGAGGCCGGAAAGGTCCCGGGGGTAACGGTCGTAGAATGGAAGTGATCCGTCAGTTCAAGGCGCTTTCCGATCTGACCCGGCTTCGGCTTCTTTATATTCTCAATGAAGTGGAGCTCAACGTCAATGAAATCGTTTCCATTGTGGATATGATTCAGTCCGGGGTTTCCCGGCATTTGAAAATTCTGCTGGAGTCCGGTCTGCTGGTGGCCAGAAAAGAAGGCAGTTTCATGTATTACAGTGCCAATATCCATCCGGATAACCGGTCATTGATCCAACTGGCATGTTCCCGGATCCAGACCGACCCCGTGTGCGCACTGGACATTGAAAAAGCCCGGCAGATCATCATGATCCGCAAAAACAGAACCAAGCGGTTTTTCAGCACCGTGGCTCCCCAGTGGGAAGGCTTGAAAAAGGAAATTCTGGGCAGTTTCAATTTGAATGCCGTGCTGAAGCAGCGGATAGACACGCGTCAGAAGGTGGCGGATTTAGGGTGCGGTACCGGAGAGCTTCTCGGCCAGCTGTTTCAGGATCATACCGGGGTGCTCATCGGCGTGGACGCTTCCCCGGAAATGCTGGAGCAGGCCCGGATCAAGCTGCCGGATGTATCATCCATCGAGCTGCGTCTCGGAGAAGTGGAATATCTGCCCATGAAGGACCAGGAAGTCGATACCGTGGTCATGAGTATGGTGCTGTATCATATTCTCCAGCCGGAAAAAGCCATCCAGGAAGTGTTCCGGGTGCTCAAACCCGGGGGCTTGTTTCTGCTGGCTGATTTTGAACACCATCATCAGGAAACGATCAAGGAGATTATCGGCGGCACCTGGCTGGGATTTGAAAAAAGCCAGGTGGACACCTGGCTGACAAAAACCGGATTTCAATTGCAGCCCACAGAACGGTTTGCCGTGGAGCGGGGACTGCACATCCATGTGTTTTCCGCCGGAAAATGAATCGCTATATGTAACCAATGGCTTTTTTGACAAAGGAGACACCATGACAGTGCCCGTTATTCTGGCAGGCGGTTCCGGGACCCGGCTGTGGCCCCTGTCCAGGGAGTTTTATCCCAAACAGCTGATCAATATGTACAACCGGCATACCATGCTCCAGAACACGGTGCTTCGCCTCAGCGACCTGGCGGACATGGATTCCCCCCTGATTGTCTGCAATGATGTGCATCGGTTCATGACAGCGGAACAACTTCAGTTGATACAGGTGATTCCAGAGGCCATCATTCTGGAGCCGGCGGCAAAAAATACAGCCCCGGCCATTGCCCTGGCCGCCATTCAATTGACGGCCCGGGATCGGGATCCCGTGATGCTGGTGTTACCGGCCGACCATCGCATCGACCATCTGCCGGCATTTCACACAGGAATAGAAAAAGGAAAAGAACTGGCGGAAAAGGGATATCTCATCACTTTCGGGATTGTGCCCGATACCCCGGAAACCGGGTATGGGTATATCCAGAAAGGCGCACCAATGTCAGACAATACCTTCCACATTCAACGGTTTGTCGAAAAACCGGATCAACAGACCGCCCGGTCCTATCTGGCATCCAGCGAATATTGCTGGAATTCAGGCATGTTCATGTTCAAGGCCTCCACGATTTTACATGAACTGGCGATCCATGCCCCGGATATGGTGGATATCTGCCAGCGGGCCGTGGCCAATGGCCGGCAGGATCTGGATTTTTTCCGGGTGGATCAAACGATCTTTGATCAGGTGGCCGCGGACTCCATTGATTATGCAGTGATGGAAAAAACTGAAAAAGGCGTGATGGTATCCCTGGATGCGGGATGGAATGACCTGGGATCGTTCAATGCCCTGTGGCGGACCGAAACAAAAGATACACATGCCAATGTGATCAAAGGGGATGTGCTTGTCCATGACGTGACCGATTCCTATATCAATGCCCAGAGCCGGCTGGTGACGGCCGTGGGACTGGATTCCGTGGTGGTGGTGGAAACAAGGGATGCGGTGCTGGTGTCTCCCAGAGACCGGGTTCAGGATGTCAAGCAGATCGTGAATCAGCTCAAAGCCCGGGGCCGAAAAGAGTCCATCACCCATGCCAAGGTGTATCGGCCCTGGGGAGATTATGAGACCATCGATCAGTCCCACCGGTACCAGGTGAAGCGGATCACGGTCAAGCCGGGGGCCACGCTGTCGCTGCAAAAACATTTTCACAGAGCCGAGCACTGGACCGTGGTATCCGGGACAGCCATCGTGACCCGGGGGGAAGAAACCCTGCTGCTCAAAGAGGATCAGTCCACCTATATTCCTCTGGGGACGGTTCATCGTCTTGAAAATCCCGGAAAGATTCCGTTGGAACTGATCGAGGTCCAGTCCGGGCCGTATCTGGGAGAAGACGATATTGTGCGGTTGGATGATGTGTATGGCAGAGAGCATGAAAAAGAAAAGGTTGCAAATCCATAAAAAATATTTAAAACTGCCGTTTTAAAACACGCATGTGCATGGAAAAAAACAGAAAAATTACATTCAAGTTTGGAGCGGGTCTATGGCTGACATGATTTCTGAAACCATGAAAGGTAAATTTCTTCTGGCAATGCCCGGACTTCCGGACCCCAATTTTGCCCAGACGATTACCGGCATGTGCGAACACAATGAATCCGGCGCTTTGGGGTTTATCATCAACAAAATCCATCCCCTGCTCACGGGACGGGAACTGTTTGAAGACCTGAATATCACGTTCGACCGCAGTGTGGATCAACTGGATATCTACCTGGGAGGACCGGTGCAGCCGTCCGGGGTGTTTGTGCTTCACGGCCCGCCCTTCAACTGGAATGAAACCCTTCAGGTGACGGACTGGCTGGCCCTGAGCAATTCCCGGGACATCCTGGAAGCCATTGCCGTTCAAAAAGGGCCGGCCGATTTCATGATTATGCTGGGATGTGCCGGCTGGGGTCCCATGCAGCTGGACAATGAACTGCATGACAATGCCTGGCTGACCTGTCCCATGACCCGGGACGTCATGTTTGAAACCAAGTGTGACCTGAAATACGAAAAAGCCATGATGCTGATTCCCTGAATGACCACGCCCACAGATTCATATCCTGTAAATCCGACCGTTTCGGCCATTGTTTCCGATATTCTGTCGGTGATCGACAAAATGGAAACGGTGCCCGGATTGTCGGACGACATGCTTGAATCCATCAAAACCCGTTGTGGCGAAATTCCGGAACAGATCGGGTCCAACCGGATCAAAATCGCAGTAGTGGGGGTGATTAAATCCGGAAAAAGCACCTTGATCAATGCCATGGCCGGAAAAGAGGTGGTGAAGCGGGGGGCCGGGGTGGTCACGGCAGTCACCACCCGGATTCGGAAAGGCAGAAAAAACCGGGCCGTCCTGTTTCTCAAATCCTGGGACGATATCAATCAGACCTTGAAAAATGCGCTGGAAATGTTTCCCGAGGATGAGAATTCATCTGCCAAAGTGGATCTGAAAACCTTTGATCTGCGCCGCAAAAAGGATCATGTTTTTTTACAACAGGTGTATGACAAGCTGGTTCAGGCGTTTCCCGTCACGGACCAGGGAATTCGGCCGGAGACCCTGGTGATCCGCAATGCCCTGCAAGGATATGACGTCTGCCGGGAGCTGGTGGGAGCGGACCGGAAAGAGCTGGTGTTTGAGGGCCGGCAGTTCGCGGATCACAAACAGTTCACCGGCGATGCCGCCAACGCCTTTTATGTGGCGGATGCGTGTCTTGAACTGTTCGGCAAACCGTTGGATCCCCGGGTTGAACTGGCCGATTGCCAGGGGGCGGACTCTACGGATCCCGGCCAGTTGAGCCGGGTTGCGGCCTACCTTCAGCAGGCCAACCTCATTATTTACTGCATCAGTTCCAGAACCGGTCTGAGACGTTCGGACATGCGGTTTTTACAGATCATACAGGGTATGGGGCTGCTTGAAAACATTTTGTTTGTGAACAACTGTGATCTGTCCGAACATGACACACTGGATGATCTGCGGGCCAGTGAACAGAACACGATCCAGGAACTTGAATTTCTGCTGTCTTCCCCGGAAATGTATTCGTTTTCCGCGCTCATGCGCCTTTTTTGCGCCATGGAAAAAAAATTGAGCCGGCGCAACCGGAATCGCCTGGCCCTGTGGCAGGAAGATCGGTCCATGACATCCTGGTGCAGTGACAATGCCGAACGCTTTGATGCGCGCCTGTGCGATCTCCTGTCCCGGCGGCATCACAGTCTGCTGGTGTCCAATCATCTGGAGCGGTTGTTACACATGTGCGGGGCCCTGGAAAAGAAAGCGCACCTGTTTCTGGATGGATGGGATGCAAACAGGGATGACCGAAAACAAACCCGTGAAAAGATCGCCCGGATCCAAGACAATGTAAAGCGGCTGGAATCCATCGTACAAAAAGCCGTCCCGGGGGCAGTGGCGGATCTGAACCGGCAGATTGAGGCCGATCTTGACGATGCGTTTGCCAGGGATGCCGGTCGGATCCGGAAAAAGATGGTGGCGTTTGTGCATCAGACACCGCTGGATACTTCCCTGCATCAGCACCGGTTACAGGAGCTGGGAATCAAAAAAGTGCTGTATCTGATGTTTCAGGATTTCAGACGCGCTCTGGACCTGTTTGTCATGACCGATATTCTGCCTGACATCAATTCTTTGGCCGCCCGCCAGGAAAGCCGGATACAATCGTATTTTCAATCACTTCTGGATACCTATCGGATCGATCTTTCAAAAATTTCTCCGGTTCCGGGCCGGCCCGAAGTGCCCGAAAAGATGGATATCCAGTCCATCAAGAAGATTCTGGGGCTGACATTGCCGGACATCACCATGATGCCCCGATATTCGGGCCGGATCCAGACCCGCGCGTTGACCGGTATGGGCGTTACGTTTGTCACAAGGTTTTTTCAAACCCTGCTTGACAAACAGACCTCGTTTTCTTTGAATTCCGGGTTTGACGCTGCAGCGCAGCGGATAAAAAAACAGGCCCTTCAGGGGATCGACCCCCAGATCGAACAGTTTCATCTCCGGTTGAAAAATCAGTATTTCATGCCGATGATCCAGGCCATGGCCCGGGATGTCACTGACAAGATCCATGAACGGTTTTCTTTGTACCAATCCCTGGATACAAGTCTGGCAGGTACCGGTGCGCTGGATCGGACGGAAAAACTGACACAGCAGAAAAAAGTGACCGACATTGTGACACAGCTTCAACAGATTCGCCGGGATATCCTGGGATTGAAAGAAGCGGATGTCCATTCACACCCGGTCTGACAACGGGGCCGGCAAAAACACCAGTTACATGACAGGTGCCCGGTATGATAGAAAAAATAATGTCCGGCGGCCAGACCGGTGCGGATCAGGCCGCACTGGATGTGGCCATCAAATATAACATTCCTTACGGTGGATGGATTCCTCGAGGAAGAAAAACCGAAGCCGGGCCCCTGCCGTCACGGTACCGGTTGTCCGTCATGCCGACCTCCGATTACCGGGACCGGACCCTTCAGAATATTCTGGATTCCCAGGCAACGGTTATCTTGTACCACGGCCGGCTCATGGGCGGTTCCAGGCTTACCCGGGAGCTGGCAAAAACGCAAAATCAACCCTGTCTTGCCGTGAATCTTGTGACCCGTGATCCGTTTGAAGCGGCAATGACACTTCAATCGTTTGTAAAGGACCATCAGGTCGGGATCCTGAATGTCGCAGGCCCCCGGGCCAGTCATGATCCAGACATTTATATGGATGTCAAGATGGTTCTGGAGATTCTGGTGTACCTGTTGTTTCTGGCACAAGAGATTTCCTGGCCCCATGATATGGCTCTGGATGTTGACCCGGCTTGTCCGGATTCCGTGGGTGCGGCGGTGGAGCTGGTGATGTCGGATCTGTCTTTGAAATCAAGAACCGCCATTGCAAGGCTGGATCCGTCAGATATTCAGACCGTGTATTTTTCCTGGGTGGATGCGCTGCGGTTCCGGCTGGGTCTGGATACTGGAAACACCGTTCTGATGGATGTCTGCCGCCGGGATGCCAACGTGGCGTACTTCACGGTTGAAGATGCGGTCATGGCTATTGTCAAAGCGGTGAAATCCGAGTGTGAACGGGTCTGCCGGCTGCGGGTCGTCAAATGATACCCATCCGGGACAACCAGGTGTCCGACTGTGTGCCTGTGGTCACGTATGGATTGATGGGCGCCAATTTACTGACCTGGCTGTTTCAGATGCAGGCGGGGCCGGCCAGTGAAACCTTTTATTATTTCTATGGACTGGTGCCGGCCAAGTACACGATCCATGAGATGTCCCGGCATTTTTCCGGTTTCAATCATGTCTGTTCTTTGTTCACCTACATGTTTCTTCATGGCGGATTCTGGCATCTGCTGGGAAACATGTGGTCTTTGTATATTTTCGGGGACAATGTGGAAGCTCATTTCGGTTCTTTGCGGTTTCTGGGGTTTTATCTGCTGTGCGGCCTGATTTCCGGGACGTTTCATTTTCTGCTCAATCCGTTTTCCATGGTCCCCACCATTGGCGCCAGCGGCGCCATTGCCGGTGTGATGGGTGCGTATTTTCTGCTGTATCCCAGGGCCAGAATCCTGACCCTGATTCCCATTATCATCATTCCCTGGTTTGTCGAGATCCCTGCGTTCATCTTTCTGGGGTTCTGGTTTTTTATCCAGTTTCTGAACGCTGCCGGTGAGGGTGCCGGGGCAGGGATCGCCTGGTGGGCACATATCGGAGGATTCATCGCGGGTCTGGTGCTGGTGAAACTCAACCGGCAGGTTCCCGGAACCGGTGCCCGGCAGAAAGTCCAGCAGTACACCAGAAAACAGCACACCCCGAAACTGCAGACCATACTGGCCACCCCGGGCGCCAATGAATCGGATCTGTACGGCACCATCGAGGTTTCATCTCTGGAAGCGTTGACCGGTACAAGGAAATTGATTACAATTCCCTGGGGGTTTTCCAAACCATTGTACCGGGTCACCATTCCGCCCGGGGTAAAAGAAGGAAACCGATTGCGCCTGGCCGGTATGGGCCGGTCAGTGTCCGGGCAGCCCAAAGGAGATATGTTTTTGACCATACGGATTAAAAATGCGATGTAAATATGTCATCATACCGGTTTTGATATTGTCTGGGGGAATCTTTTTGATTCTGGCTGTGCTGGCGCTCAATCTGCCGGCGGCTGCTCAGTGGTTCATCGAATCCCGGTACCCGACCCTGCTGGACGATCATTCGTTGCAGTTCAAGATTTCTCATGTGGGAAAAAACCGGACACTGGTATCGGATCTGGGGTGGGGCAAAGATGTGTCAGCGGACCTGGTATCTGTTTCCTATGAGTTTGACGGGTGGGGGCTGCCGACACTCAACCGCCTGACGTTGTCCGGTCTGACAATCAACGCAGAGTACGATGCCGGGCAGGGAATCTGGATCGATTCAGTTTTTCAGGGCGAACCGGCTTCGCTGTCACGCCATTCCAGTGATGGCACGTCCGGAGGGGTGAAAGCCATGGCAGCATCCTATCTGTCCTATATGCCGGACCAAATTGAAGTGAACAATGCCCGGGTGATACTGAAAATGAATCAGAGGGTCACAGTGATCCCTTTTACCGGTTCCCTGTCGATCAACAAGTCCCGTCAGCAGATGGTGTGTGATGCGGCATTTTATCCTTTGGGTCAGCAGGTGACCTTGAAAACACAGCTGCATGCAGTGGCCGGCATGGAAACATTTCATCTGAAAGCCCGGGCCTTTGATCTGGCCCCGCTGTTCCGTTTTCTGCCTGTAAAAAACAGGGACTGGTCCGGAATCACGGACTGGTCCGTGGAAAAATTGACCCACAATACCTGGCAGGTGGCATTGTCTGATATGATGTTCAACGGGCCGGACGGAATCCGGATTCCCCATGCCGTGGCACGGGTTTTAAAAGAAGATCATCAGATCACCGTGCTGGGGGATGCAGGGATATCCCCTCCGTTTCTTTCCGATCTGGCAGTGACCGGCCGGGCACGGGTGATGCTGGATTCTTCCGGTCTGGGTGTCCAGGGGGTGGATCTGGCCTGTGAAACACGGCCCATGAAAAAAATGGCTTTGCAGCACACGGGTATCACTGCGCGGCTGGAACAGCCGCTGGCTGCATTGTCACTGCACATAAAAGATCATGACATGGATGGAAACATCACGGTTTCCTTTTCACAAACCAATGTTGAAAAGCAGGATTGGAAAATGTCTTCGGGGCAAGGGTCGGTGCAGTCCGATATTCAAGGCGATTGGAATGCCGGCACCCTGGCGTTCGACCTGACATCCCACCTGTCCCGGATTCAGATGCACACCCGGGGCGGGGATGTCCGACTGAAGCGATTGGACACGGCAGGCAGGGTTTCCATGGACATCACCCAGGGACTGCCGAAGTCCCCCCGGGTGGATCTGACCACGGAACTGGTTTCCGGCAATGTCACGATTCCGGGCAAAAATATGGCCGTTCAGGGGATCTGGGCACAGATACCGGTCACCCATCCCCATGTCGGCAAAACCGGCCGGTTTTCCATGGAAAAACTGATGATCGACAACCGGCACTGTCTGTCGGGCAGCGGCAGTATCCACAGGACCGGGGAAACAGAAGTTCAGTTTGACGGCACGTTTGATGTGCCGGATTCCGATGCCGTGACCATAGCACTCAACGGGACGGCGGGCCTGGATCCCGGGGTTCATGCCCATGTGACCGCAAAAACGGACCGGTTCAGGTTGTCCCCGTCTCAATTTGAACATCTCATGCCGCAATCGTTGTTTCCGGCTGAATATGATCTGGATGTGCAGGCGTCCGGATCTGCCGGATGGAAAAATCATCACCTGACCACGGGGGCGGAGCTGGTCGTTTATGACGGGTCGGTGACAGTGCCGGATCAGAACCTGACGGTTGAAGGGATTCAGGGTCACCTCAAGTTCAATGATCTTCTGGCGCCGACATCTTATCCGGGTCAGGGGATGACCATCGCCCGGATTCAGGCCGGTGATTTCAAGGCCACGGATGCAAAGGTGCGTTTCACCCTGGAGAAAGGCCCTTGTCTGCTGCTGGAAAATATGCATGTCAACTGGGCCGGGGGCCGGGTGTCCACGGAATCTTTCCGGATTCCTTCCAAGGATCGATCCCTGGCCCTGACCCTGTACTGTGACCGGATCCAGTTGAATCAGCTGCTGGCGCAGATGGGTGGATTCGACACCCGGGGAAACGGGAGCTTGAACGGCCGCATTCCTGTGAAGTTCAAAAACGGGGAGATGTCATTTGACAATGCCTTTTTATTCTCAACCCCGGGGCAGGGAGGGCGGATTGTGATCCGGAACCCTGAAAAACTGGTGGCCGGGATTCCTTTGGATTCTCCCCGGTTCAGTCAGCTGGATCTGGCGGGAGAGGCGTTACAGGATTTTGAATATACCTGGGCCAAATTCACTTTTGATACCCGGGGAGAAACCCTGACCGCAAACATGGAGCTGGACGGCAAACCCGGCCGGATTCTGCCTTTTGTCTATGAAAAAGATATCAATTCGTTTGTCCGGGTGGATGCTCAGAGTCCGGGTTCCCGTTTCCAGGGTATCAAACTGGATGTGAACCTGACCCTTCCTTTCAACCAGGTAATGAATTTTGGAAACAGGATCCGAAAACTGTTAAATTAAGAGGAGATATGATGACCTTACAATCCCGTGTACTGTTCTGGGTGTTGGCGGCGATGATGCTGGGTGCCTGTCAAACCCGCCATGAAGTGGATGTCAGGCCTGTGGAAGTCAAGCCCATTCACATCACCATCGACGTGAATGTCAAGGTGCAGAAGGCACTGGATGATTTTTTCAGCGACATTGATGCCCAGGAGAATGAAATTATGGAAGAGCTGGAGGAGAAGCAAAATGAGGAGTAAACAATGGACCCTGTGGATGGTTCTGGGAATTGCGGCGGTGTTGACAATTGCGCATTCAGTGCCGGCCCAGGGAATCAAGGAACGGATGAAAGAACGGCTGCCCGTGATCGCGGAATTGAAACAACAGGGGATCGTGGGGGAAAACAACCGGGGATACCTGGATTTCGTGGGCAGTGCAAAAAGCCATGAAGCCCTGATCAACCAGGAGAATCAGGACCGGAAAACCATTTATGCCCATATTGCGGCACAACAGAACACATCCATTTCAGTTGTGGAAAAGAACCGGGCCGTGCAGCTGGTAAAAAGGGCGGCTCCGGGAACCTATGTGCAGACCCCCGAGGGAACCTGGGTACAGAAATAAGCGAATCATCGATCTGATGGCGGAAGGTTATTCCGCCATCAGCTGTGTCAGTTGATTGTTGATGCAGTAATAAATATCTTCATCACTGCCGTAAACATCGATCACATCCTTGTGGTCGATCAGTTTTTCCACCACGAACGCGGTCAGATAAAGGCTGGCAATATTGGGGTTGGCAACCAGGGTGCGGAATGGGGCGACCGTATAATCGATGTCGAAATCCTCCGATTTGATCAACGTATCCATGCAGCGGATGATCTGATTTTCGATGGCGGATTTGCTCACGGTTTCAATGAGCCCGCTCTCGATGAGTTTCATGGCGACCTTGTTGGCAAAAAAGTCGATGTTGTCCCGAATCGCATTCAGCGTTCTGATCCGCTCTCTTTCCTTGGATGATTCAATCTTGGAAAGGAGTTTTGCCTCTCTGTTTCCGGAATAAAAAATTTTAGCCATGATATATCTCCTTCCCTTTGCAACGGGTTTCTTGTTTTTTTGCTAATCGGTTATTATATGGATGACCCGGGCATTTGGCAAGGAAAAATCTGCATATCCCAGAATGAATTTTTTGTAAGAGTGCTCTCGCTCATAAAAAAAGGCTTTCAAGAGTAAAAACCCTGAAAGCCCTTTCAAATATGGTGCCCAGGAACAGAATCGAACTGCTGACACGGGGATTTTCAGTCCCCTGCTCTACCGACTGAGCTACCTGGGCGTAAACAGCAAACGAATGGCTTTATATGTTTTTTGTTTGGGGATGTCAAGCAAAAAATAAAACTTTCATCCCGGTGTCACATATCTCCCAGACGGTGCTGGACCAGGGCGGCCCCGCACAGGGATGCTGTTTCGGCCCGCAGAATCCGGGGTCCCAGAGAATAGGGGATAAATCCTTTGACAGATGCCCGGTTGATTTCCGATTCTGAAAACCCTCCTTCCGGGCCGATCAACACCAGGGCCTGGTTGGTGCCTTTCCGGGGTTTCAACCGGGACAACGGTTCCCCGCCCTGTTCCCAGAAGGCGATACAATGGTCAAAATCCCCGGCCATATCCAGGATGTGATCCAGTGTCATTGGAAAAGAAATTTCCACAACCCGGCTTCTGCGACATTGTTTGATGGTTTCATTTGCAATGGTCTGCCAGCGTGCCATGCGCCGGGCCAGGGCTTTGGTGTCCGGGGACGGGATCGACCGTTCACAGAAAAACGGAATCCACCGGGCAATGCCTATCTGGGTCAGACCCTGAATGACATCATCCATTTTCTGATGTTTGAGCATGCCGGTGCAGACGGTGAACGACAAGAAAGATTCGGTTCTGGACGGCTGGATATCCTTGATTTCCACCACCACCTGATCCCGGTTGCAGTTCAGTATCCGGCCGGAAAAATCGGTTCCCTGACCATCGGTGAAAATCAGGTCGTCTCCTTTGGAAAGGCGCAGCACTTTGACAATGTGACGGGCGTCCGGCCCATCCAGGATGCCTTTGTTTTTACGGATACGATCCCTGGTGATTAAAAATTTCTGCATACAGCCATCTATTTGCCCTGTCCATGGTTTATCAGGCAATCATACGGGATTCCATGAAAAAAAACAATCCGGGTTCCGGCTGCCCAGGGTTTAATCTGTTGACACCCGGTTGTCACTTTGATAAATTTTGAAGGTTTGGATCTGTAAGGATCTGGTTTGTTTTTGAAAAAAGAGAGGGTGTATGACCGGTGAAGCGAAACAGGATGATTCGATTATCGAATTGACAGATGTGGTGGAAGACGGCGAAGAAGTGGAAAACACGTTGTCGGATGACATCCTCTCAGAAGATGAGATTTCGGATGACAATCCCATTGAACTGACGGATCTGGAAGATTTCAGCGATATTGAAATGGATCTTGAAGAGATCGAGATGGAAGATTCGGCCCGGGATGTGGGGTCCGGGGAAGAAGAACCTGTCTTTGAAAAAACGGTTGCCCCTGAGGAAACATCCTCTTCTGAGGAGATGCCTGCTCCAGAGGAGACCCCGGTGTCTGAAGAGCGGTCCGTGCCTGAAGAGCTGTCGGTGTCTGAAGAGCAGATAGAGGCGGCACTGGAAAGGGTGATTGAAAAAAAATTTGCCGACCAGATCGAGCCGCTTCTTTTCGATACGATGGAGCGTGTGATCCAGCAGGAAATTCAAAAAATAAAAACCGCTCTGTTAAAGGACATGGATCGCATCGGTCCGTTCTGACACCAGGGATACATTGACGTGACAAATTCTGGGGATTCATTTACTGATCCCCTTTTTCATTACTATGGGTATTTAGGAGCAGATTATGGGTTCGGATTCTCTGGACAAAGGGTATGAGCCGTCGGGAATTGAAGAAAAATGGTATCAATTCTGGCAGGACAATGGGTTTTTCAAGGCAGAAGACAGCAGTGACAAACCGCCTTTTTCGATTGTCATTCCCCCGCCCAATGTCACGGGGGTTCTACATATGGGGCATGCCCTGAACAATGTGATCCAGGATATCATGTGCCGATACCGGCGGCTGCTGGGGTATAATGTTCTGTGGATGCCGGGAACGGATCATGCCGGTATCGCCACGCAGAATGTGGTGGAACGGGCTCTGGCCACCCGGGGGAAACATCGGGACCAGCTGGGACGGGAGGCCTTTATCAAAGAGGTCTGGAAATGGAAGGAACAGTCCGGCGGCGCCATTATCAATCAGCTCAAACGTCTGGGCGCGTCCTGTGACTGGGACCGGGAACGGTTCACCATGGACGAGGGCCTGTCCGATGCCGTGCGCAGGGTGTTCGTCCGGCTGTACAAGGAAGGACTGATTTACGAAGGCCAGTATATCATCAACTGGTGCCCCCGGTGTCTCACTGCCCTGGCGGATCTGGAGGTGGAATATGAGGAACAGGATTCGTATCTGTATTATATCCGGTATCCGTTCAAGGGGCAGAAAAAAGGACTGACTGTGGCCACGACCCGGCCGGAGACCATGTTCGGGGATACCGCGGTTGCCGTGAACCCGTCGGACGATCGGTTCACGGGCCTGAAAGAGACCCACGTGGTCCTGCCTCTGACCGACCGGATGATCCCTGTCATTCAGGATGAATATGTGGACACCGCCTTTGGTACCGGGGCGCTGAAAGTGACGCCGGCCCATGACCCCAACGATTTTGATCTGGGGGACAAACACGGGCTGGATCGAATCAAGGTGATCGATGACAAGGGATTGATGACCGAGGCAGCCGGGTCGTTCCAGGGGCTGGACCGGTTCGAATGCCGGATCCGGGCGGTCCAGGCCCTTGCCGACCAGGGGTTGCTGGAGAAGAAAGTCCCGTTGAAGCACAGCGTGGGCAGCTGTTATCGATGCAGGACCGTGGTGGAGCCGTCGGTGTCCAAACAATGGTTCGTAAAGGTGAAACCCCTGGCGGAAAAAGCCACGGAAGCGGTTCGCTCCGGCCAGACCCGTATCATTCCGGATACCTGGTCCAGGACTTACTTCGACTGGATGGACAATATCAGGGACTGGTGTATTTCCCGGCAGATCTGGTGGGGACACCGGATTCCGGTGTGGAAATGCCCGGCATGCAGCCATGTGATGGTGGAGGAAACCGATCCCAAAGATTGTGCCGTGTGCGGGTCCAAAGAGATCATCCAGGAAACCGATGTGCTGGACACCTGGTTTTCATCGGCCCTGTGGCCGTTTTCCACCATGGGCTGGCCGGCGGACACCCCGCTGCTCAAAACCTTCTACCCCACCAGTGTGCTGGTCACCGGGTTTGATATTCTGTTTTTCTGGGTGGCCCGGATGATGATGATGGGCATCCATTTCAAAGAGGAAGTGCCGTTCAGCGATGTGTACATCCATGCGCTGGTCAGGGATGAACACGGCAAGAAAATGAGTAAATCCAAAGGCAATGTCATCGATCCGTTGAAGGTGATCGATCATTACGGCGCAGATGCCTTCCGGTTTACGCTGGCGGCGTTTGCAGCCCAGGGCCGGGATGTGAAAATGTCGGAATCCCGGGTGGAAGGATACCGGCATTTTGTCAATAAATTATGGAACGCGGCCCGGTTCGCACTGATGCATATCACCCCCGAAGACACTGCATTTGAAGATGCCAGTCTGACGCTGTGGGAACGCTGGATCCTGTCCCGGTCGGCCGCCACCTCGCGGGCCGTGAAAGAAGGGATAGAAAATTACCGGTTCAACGAGGCAGCCTCCGCCATTTACCAGTTTGTGTGGCACGAGTTCTGCGACTGGTTCATTGAAACGGAAAAACCAGCCCTGTATGAGAAAAAGGGAGGGATTCGGCGGAAAACCGCCCGGGCGGTTCTGGCAAGGGTGCTTGAAGATATTCTGGTGATGCTGCATCCGTTCATGCCGTTTGTCACAGAAGAGATCTATCACTTGTTGCCGGCCACGAAAGGTTCGGTCATGCAGGCGGCGTTTCCCTGTACAACAACAGACACCTATACCCGTTACAGAAACGAGCCGGTCGAAGCGGACATGGGGTTTGTCTTTGATCTGATTTCCGGGATCCGGAATATTCGAAGCGAGATGAACGTTCAGCCATCCATGAAAATCAAGGTACTGGCCCACACAGACAATGAAAAGGAAAAACTGCTGATTGTGGAGAACAAGGCCGTGATTTCCACGTTGGCCACCATGGAACGGTTGTCTTTCTGCGATCTGGAAAATGTGCCCAAGGCCTGTGCCAGTTCCGTGACCGGCAATACCACCTGTTTTGTGTCCCTGGAAGGGGTGATCGACTTTGAAAAGGAAATCCTTCGCCTGGAAAAGGAGCTGGAGAAAAACACCCGGGAACTGGTCGGGGTCCAGAAACGGCTGGGAAATGAAAGTTTTCTGGAAAAAGCGCCCCAGGAAGTGATCGAAAAGGTCCATACCCGGCATGCCGATTTAACGGAAAAAAATGAAAAACTGACCGCCAATCTCCAGCGTATTCAAGAGATGGCATAACCCATGGATATGATTGAACAGATCATCGCGCTGGCCCTGTTTGAAGATTCCGGACTGGGGGATATCACTTCAGAAAGTATTCTGCCCGGACCCCGGCAGGGCCGTGGCGTGATCGCCGCCAAACAGGCGTGTGTCCTGGCGGGAACAGATGTGGCCCAAAGAACATTCCGGCGGCTGGATCCGAATGTGACCCTCCGGTTTTTTTTCCGGGACGGCGATGCCGTGTCCAGAGGGGATGAGGTGCTTTCGGTGGAAGGAGATCTGCGCTGTCTGCTCAAGGCGGAGCGGGTGGCATTGAATTTTTTGCAGCGGCTGTCCGGCATTGCCACGTTGACCCGGGAATATGTGACGGCATTGAAAGGGTCTTCGGCCCGGCTGACCGATACAAGGAAAACCACTCCGGGATGGCGGCAGCTGGAAAAAGAGGCGGTTCGGGCCGGAGGCGGCCATAATCACCGGTTCTCCCTGTATGACGGCATTCTGATCAAAGACAATCACATTGCCGTGGCCGGCAGTATCTCAGCGGCGGTTCAGGCCGTGAAAAACCGGACGTCCCATTTGATGAAAATCGAAGTGGAGGTCTCAACCATGGATCAGGTGGACCAGGCCCTGGCAGCGGGTGCGGATGTGATCATGCTCGACAACATGTCCATGGAAGAGATGGCCGCAGCTGTGGTTCGTATCCGTGGCCAGGCCCTGGTGGAAGCTTCGGGTAATGTTTCCATCACATCCTTGAAAGACATTGCAGATACGGGCGTGGATGTCATTTCCTGCGGGGCATTGACCCACCAGGCCCGGTCGGTTGATTTGAGCATGCGTATCTTTGAAACGTCAGACCCTCAGCGGTCGTAAGTCAGGCAATTCCGGCCGTTTTCTTTGGATCGGTACAGGGCCTGGTCCGTGCGGCGGATAAACGAGGTGACCTCTTCACCGGGTGTGAGTTCACTGGCACCGATGCTGATGGTGATCGATTGGTTGACTCCCGGCTCGGGCTCGAACACCGCCATGCTGATGCAATCCTTGATGCGGTGTCCCACCACACAGGCTTTTTCAAGATCGGTTTCCGGCAGCAGGACAGCGAACTCTTCTCCGCCATATCGATAGGCCGTGTCCATGGCCCGCATGCAGTCATTGATGATACGTCCGATGGCCATCAGGACCTTGTCCCCTTCCAGGTGCCCCCAGGTATCATTGTACTGCTTGAAATGGTCGATATCCAGAATCAACATGGACAGGTGGTGCCGATACCGCTCATTTCTTTCAATTTCCATTTTGATCTGCCGGAAAAACTGCCGGGAATTGAACAGTTTGGTCAATGCATCGGTGATGGCCAGCTGTTCCATTTCCTTGAGCAGCCGGTTCCGCTCCCGTTTGAGCCCTGCCTCCCGCAACACCCGTTTGATCCGCAGGTCCAGCTCTTCAAACCGGAAAGGTTTGAAAATAAAATCACTGGCGCCGGTCTTGACGGCCTCTTCATATGAATAATCCGCACTGTAACCGGTCATGACCATGACTTCCATATCAAATTTTTCTTTGATGATCCGGGTCAGCGTCAGGCCGTCCATACCCTGCATCATGATATCGGTGAGCACCACATCCACCAGAGATGTCTCCAGTTTTTCCAGGGCGTCTTCCGCGCTGGAAACAGCGTCCACCTGATAGGAAAGAAAGGTGAGGTATTCGCTCAACGAATCTTTGACTGCGTCGTCATCATCAACAATCAGAATGGTATGTGCCATTTTTTCTCCCGGAACAGGGGGTTGTCGTATGGGGTGATCTTGACACTTTTTCATACAATTGATACATGTATGAAATTGAAAATGTAGCGTAAAAACAAGATATTTGTCAACTTTTTAGTTTGGAGCACCGTTGAACATTCACCAGAGACAGATCCGTAATTTTTCGATCATTGCCCACATCGATCACGGCAAATCCACGCTTTCGGACCGGCTGATTCAATTGACCGGCATTGTTTCCGAGCGGGACATGAAAGAACAGATTCTAGACACCATGGACATCGAGCGGGAACGGGGCATCACCATCAAATCCCAGACCGTGTCTTTGCCCTACACCGCGGAAGACGGTACCGAGTACCTGTTGAATCTCATTGACACGCCCGGACACGTGGATTTTTCCTATGAAGTCTCCCGGGCGTTGAAATCCTGTGAAGGGGCGTTGATCATCGTGGACGCCACCCAGGGGGTGGAGGCACAGACACTGGCCAACCTGTACCTGGCCATGGAACATGACCTGACCATTATTCCGGTGATCAATAAAATCGATCTGCCGTCCGCGGAAATCGAATGGGTGAAAGACCAGACCGAGGAAGATCTGGGTCTGGACGGTGAAAACGCCCTGCTGGTTTCCGCCAAGACCGGGCAGGGGGTGGACCGGTTGTTTCCGGCCATTGTGGCGGAAATCCCACCGCCAGCCGTGGACAAGGGAAACCGGTTCAAAGCCCTGATTTTTGATTCTCATTATGACACGTTCCGGGGAACCATTGTACATTTCCGGATATTTGACGGGACCATCCAAAAAGGGGATACTATTTTGTTCATGCAAAATGATTCCCAATACAAGGTGGAGGAAGTGGGGCTGTTCCAGATCCAGCGGATTCCCCAGAAAAGCCTGTATGGCGGCCAGGTGGGGTATCTTATCGCCGGGATCAAAAATATTTCCGATGTCAAGATCGGGGATACCGTCACCATGGCGGACCGGCCCTGTGCAAAAGCGGTGGGTGGATTCCGGGAGCCGACACCCGTGGTGTTCTCCTCCATGTATCCGGTGGCATCCGATGAGTACGAAGAGTTGACCGAAGCACTGGAACGGCTCAAGCTCAACGATGCGGCCCTGATTTATGAAAAGGACAGTTCCGCGGCATTGGGTTTCGGTTACCGGTGCGGGTTTCTGGGTCTGCTTCACCTGGAGGTGGTACAGGAGCGCCTGGAGCGGGAATATGATATCTCCCTGATTCTGACCTCCCCCTCGGTGCAGTATGAAATCACCACCACGGACGGCGAGGTTCATATTATCGACAACCCGGCCAATTATCCGGATCCAGCGGAAATTATCCGGATCCGGGAACCCTTTATCAAGGCCACCATTATCGTACCGGACCGGTATATGGGAAATGTCATGCAGGTGTGTCATGAATTCAGAGGGGTGAGCACCACCTATCAATATCTGACTTCCAGCCGCATGGAAATGAAGTTTGAACTGCCCCTGGCCGAAGTGGTGTATGAATTCTACGACCGGCTCAAATCGGTGACCCAGGGATACGGGTCCTTTGATTATGAAATTGCCGGATACCAGGAGACCGATCTGGTGAAGCTGGATTTTCTCATCAATGGCGAGCGGGTGGATGCCCTTTCGATTCTGATTCACAGAGACAAGGCCGAAGCCCGGGCCAGATCGGCCTGTAAAAAACTGCGGGAGGAAATTCCCCGGCAACAGTTCAAGATCCCCATCCAGGGAGCCATCGGCGGCAAAATCATCGCCCGGGAAACCGTTTCCGCGTTCCGCAAGGATGTCACGGCCAAATGTTATGGCGGAGATATCTCCCGGAAACGCAAACTACTGGAAAAACAGAAAAAAGGTAAAAAACGCATGAAAATGGTGGGGTCGGTGGAGATTCCTCAGTCCGCGTTTCTGTCGGTGCTCAAGACAGAGTAGGGGGCTGACACCGGGTCAGAATATCGGCAAACAGCAGGGTCCGGTCCACCAGGCTCTGCTTGAGGATATATTCTTCCGGGCTGTGATCGTTTCCGCCGATGGGCCCCAGCCCGTCAATGACCGGAATCCCGGCCAGAGCGATGATGTTGGCATCGGAAACGCCCTGTCGCTGTTCCGGGGCAACCGGCACTCCCAGCTGCCTTCCCATGGTTTCGATTTCTGCGAACAGGGCCCGGACGGCCGGGGTCTCGGGCATGGCCGGCCGCTGGGAAATTCGGGTCATTGTGGTGCGGGTCCGGGAAAGGACAGGATTTGCCGTGATCGGCTCCAGGGCAGCTGCCAGCCGGGTTTTGTCCGCATCGGTGGAGAATCGAAAATCCACGGCTGCCCGGGCATGCGGGGCAACCGTGTTGGGTCCGATGCCGCCGGTCACCATTCCCACATTGGCGCACACGCCTTGATCCGGCCGGTGCAGCGCTTCGATGGCAATGGTTTTGTGGGCCAGTTCCAGGACGGCACTGGCTTTTTCCAGACCGGCAAACGCAGCATGGCCGGCTTCGCCCTCCACATCGATTTGAACCGACAGGTTGCCTTTCCGGGCCACCACAATCTCTCCCAATCGCCCCCCTTCCTCCAGCACAAACCCCATACCGCTTTCCCGGGCCAGATCCAGGATCAATTGCCGGGATGAAGGGGAACCGATCTCTTCATCGGAATTGAACACGAACACGATGGGGGGGATATCGGGACACCCGGTCTCGATCAAGGCTTTGAGGGCAGAGATCCCCACCACCAGCCCGCCTTTCATGTCAGCGGTGCCCGGTCCGAAGCATCGGATCTCGTCTTCAAAATAGGTGGTGAAATCGGTATCCGCCGGAAACACGGTATCCATGTGCCCGGTGATGAGCACCGGTTTTTTTTCCGGGGCCGTGCCGGGATACCGTGCCACCAGGTGGTTGCCGTAATCGGTCTGAACAAGGGTTTGACAAAGAAAACCCATGGCTTCCATTTCCACCCGGATCACCTGGCAGACGCGATCCACCCCTGGTTTGTTCCGGGTTCCGCTCTGAATGGTGACCAGGTTTGCCAGCAGTCTGTACATTTCGAAAGCGTGACGGGTCAGCCAGGCGTTGACAGGGTGACGGTTTCTTTTCGGATGCATTGGGGTTTGCCTTCCATTTCTAAATTGGATCGGTTCACAAAAAATCGACTCAGATCCTGCCGCATTTCAGCCGGACAATCAAGATCTTTCCTGCAAACCCCTTTTATTTTGGGTGTAGATGAGGTAAACAAAACCTGTCAAGGTGATCTTGACAATATACTTGTTACAGGTTTTACACAAAAGGAGAATGATCTCAATGGAGTATGAAACAATTTTGGTGGATATCCGGAATCACGTCGGGGTGATCCGGTTGAACCGGCCAAAAGTGCTCAATGCCATGAATCGGCAGTTGTGGACGGAAATGATGGATGCGCTGGAGGCGTTGGGACAGAATGACCAGGTCAAAGCGTTGGTTATCACCGGAGAAGGCCGGGCGTTTTCCACGGGTGCGGATTTGAAGGATTCCAAAGGACGGACCATCGAAGCCTATCGCCAGTATCTGGAATCTCTCCAGGAAGCGTCCCGGAAAATTTTGCGGTTTGAAAAACCCACCATTGCCGCCATCAACGGATATGCCCTGGGATCCGGGTATGAGCTGGCCCTGGCATGTGATATTCGCATAGCCGCGGCGGAAGCCTTGATCGGATCTCCCGAGGCAAAAGTCACCTCTTCGGTCACGGGCGGGGCATTCCGCCTGGTTCAGGACCTGGTGGGCCCGGGCAAGGCCAAGGAACTGCTGTTCACCGCTGAAAATATCACCGGCGAAGAGGCCTGTCGTATCGGGCTGGTGAATAAATCCGTGCCTCTGGAACAGCTCATGGAGGATGCCTTTGCCATGGCGGATAAGATCTCTGCCAATTCCGCATTTTCGTTGAAACTCATCAAAAAGGGACTGGCCATGGCCGCTGGTGAGGTCAGCCTGGAAGCCTTGATGGATTATGAGATTGAAGCCTGCCTGGCCTGTGTGTCCACCAAGGAACGCCAGACATCGTTGGATGAATTTGCCCAGCGCAAAAAGCAATAAAGGAAGGTATCCATGCTGGAACATGTGTTGAATGCAAGATCCGTTGCCATTATCGGGGCATCCCGGAACAAGACCAAGCGGGGATACCAGGCCATCAAGACCCTTCTGGCCGACGGGTTCGAAGGGGAGATCTACCCGGTGAATCCGAAAGAAGACATTATTCTGGGGCTGAAATGCTTCAAGGATATCACCGATATTCCGGACAAGGTGGACCTGGCCCTGATCACCACACCGGCCGGAACCATTCCCAACATTCTCGACAGCTGCGGCGCCAAGGGCGTGGCCGGTGCCGTGATCATCGCCGGCGGATTCCGTGAGCTGGGAGAAAAGGGACGTATCCTGGAGCAAAAGATGGTGGAAGCGGCAAAGAGAAATCAGGTCCGGCTCATCGGTCCCAACACCTCGGGCATGATCAACCTGAAAACCCGCCTGAACCTGGTGGGGATCCAGAACGCGCCCCAGGGCAGTATCGCGCTGTTGTGCCAGAGCGGGAATATGGCCCTGACCCTGATCACCGAGGCCACAATCCGCAAGCACGGGGGATTCACCTATTATGTGGGCGTGGGCAATGAGTCGGATATCAAGTTTCATGAATATCTGGCGTTTTTCAGAAATGATCCGGACACCAAAGCCATTCTCATGTATGTGGAAGGCATGAGCCAGGGCCGGGAATTTTTGCAGGAAGCCTACAATACCAGTATTGAAAAGCCCATTATCCTGCTCAAAAGCGGCCGGTCCGACAAGGGACGTAAATCCGCCGGATCTCACACCGGGTCTCTGGCGGGTATGGGTCAGGTGGCCAAAGCCGCGTATGAACGGGCCGGGATTGTCGTGATCGAAAACTCGGATGAGCTGTTTCCCGTGGCGGAAACCCTGTCCAGTCAGCCGCCGGTGAAAAACAACGCCATTGCCGTGCTGGCGGATGGGGGCGGGCATGCCACCATTGCTGCGGATCTGTTGACGGATTACGGCATCGAACTGGCGGATCTGTCGGAAAAAACCAGAGAAAGCCTGAAAAAAATTCTGCCGGAGGCGGCGTCCGTGGCCAATCCCGTGGATGTGGCCGGCGGCACGGATGCCGATCCCAGCATCTTTGCCGACTGTGCCAAGATCCTGCTCAAGGATCCGGCCGTGGGCGGCCTGCTCATCGTGGGGCTGTTCGGCGGGTACGGCATCCGGTTTGAAAAAAGCCTGGCCATCGGTGAAGAACAGGCAGCCCACCGCTTAGGGGCCATGGGAAAAAAGCGCACCAAACCCATTTTTGTGCATTCCCTTTACAGTGCGTATGATTCTCATGCCCTGGATCTGCTGCGGCACTATGACATCCCGGTGCATGATTCTCTGGATATTGCCTGCAAAAGCATGGCCTGTTTGTGCACCTATGGCAATTACCTGAAGACCTACCATGCCAAGACCAACTTTGTGCTCAACTGGAGGGAAAAAGCCAGACCGGAAGGAAGTGCCATCATCCAGGCAGCCCTGGCCGAAGGCCGCAACGTGTTGCTGGAGCATGAAGCCAAACAGCTCATCAAGCTCCATGGCGCCTCCACATCCGTGGGCGGACTGGCAAAAACCGCTGAAGAAGCCGTTCAGATCGCAAAGGGAATCGAGGGCAATGTGGTCATGAAAATCGTGTCCCCGGACATTCTTCACAAAAGTGACGCCAACGGGGTGATGCTCAATATCAAGGATGACTCACAGGTGACGGCGGCATTTGACATCATCATGGAAAACGCCCGCATTTACGAAGCCAATGCAGATGTCAGAGGTGTGCTGGTGGCACCCATGGCGGCCAAGGGTCTGGAGATCATCATCGGCACGAAAATCGATGAACAGTTCGGACCCGTGATCATGTACGGCCTGGGCGGTATCATGGTGGAGATCATGAAGGATGTGACCTTCTGGGTGCTGCCGGTATCCCCGGCATCGTGCAAGAAAATGATCGAAGACACCCGGTCATCGGTCATCCTGAGCGGGATCCGGGGACAGAAAGGGTATGACAAGAAAGCGTTGCGCAAGCTGCTGGGCATCTGTTCGGAACTGGTGGAGTCCTATCCGGAAATTCAGGAAATGGATCTGAATCCGGTTCTTTTGTATGAGCAGGGCCTGGATGTGGTGGATGCCCGGATCATCCTGAAAAAATAGGTTTACAAAAACGGATCGAGGCGGTAAATTCTTACAGGAACGAAAGTCCGATCAGGTGAACACGTCAGGGTGCGCGACACTGTTTCGCACCCTGACGACAATTCTAATCAAATGATTTATGGAGGTTTAGATGAAGAAATTACTGGTATTGGCAATCACGGCATTTTTCGGCATGGTACTGTTCTTTGGATCCGCCCCGGTTCAGGCGGATCAGACCTTTGTCACCATCGGGACCGGCGGGGTCACCGGGGTTTACTATCCCACCGGCGGTGCCATCGCCCGTCTGGTGAACAAGGACAGAAAAGTGCATGGGATCCGCTGCTCCGTGGAAAGCACGGGCGGCTCAGTCTACAACCTGAACACCATCCGGGCCGGTGAGCTGGATATGGCCGTGGCCCAGTCCGACTGGCAGTACCATGCCTATCACGGTACCAAAGACACCCCGTTTGAAGCCTCCGGTCCGGACAAGGATCTGCGGGCCGTGTTTTCCGTGCATCCCGAACCCTTTACCGTGGTGGCCAGAAAAGATTCCGGTATCAAGACGTTTGCCGACCTGAAAGGCAAACGGGTCAATGTGGGAAATCCCGGTTCCGGACAGCGGGGTACCATGGAAGTGGTCATGGAGGCTCTGGGGTGGACCATGGATGATTTCAGGCTGGCCTCCGAGCTGAAGCCGGCGGAACAGTCCGCAGCCCTGTGCGACAACAAAATCGATGCCATCATCTACACCGTGGGCCATCCGTCCGGCTCCATCCAGGAAGCCACCACCTCCTGTGACTCCATCCTGGTGCCTGTGGAAGGCCCGGCCATTGACAAACTGGTGGCGGATAACGACTATTACCGGAAAGCCACCATTCCCGGGGGCATGTACCGGGGGACGGATACCGACACCACGACATTCGGTGTGGGTGCCACCTTTGTTTCTTCGGCAAAAGTGCCAGAAAACGTGATCTATCATGTGGTCAAGGCGGTATTTGAAAATTTTGACGACTTCAAGAAACTGCACCCGGCATTCGAGGTGCTCAAAAAAGAAGAAATGGTCAAAGACGGCTTGTCAGCCCCGCTGCATGACGGTGCGGCCAAATACTACAAAGAAGCCGGCCTGATGTAGTTTTTTTTATCAGACTGAACCATATAAGCGTGCGGGGCGCGTGGCTGCCGCGCACGCTTTCCTTTTTTTTACGGAGGCCTTGTCACCATGACTGCTGACAAAAAGAAAACTGTTCCGGATGATGTGAAGGACTTTGTGGCCGAGGTGGAAGCCGGCGCCAGAAATCCGGTGGGTGCGGTTCCCAAAAATATTCTTTTTTTCGTTCCGTTGATCTGGACAGTTTTTCAACTCTGGTATGCATCTCCTTTACCGTTCATATTCAATATCTTTGTTCTCAACGATACCGAAGCCCGATCCATTCATCTGGCATTCGCCATGTTTCTCTCCTATACCGCGTATCCCACGTTCAAGTCATCTCCCAGGGAGTATATCCCGATCCAGGACTGGTTTTTGGGCCTGGTGGCAGCATTCTGTTCCGCGTATCTGTTTATTTTTTACGAGCAGATGTCAGCCAGACCCGGAATTCCCACCACCCTGGATCTGGTGGTGGGGGTGATCGGCCTGATACTGCTTCTGGAAGCGACGCGACGGGCGTTGGGGCCTCCTCTCATGGTGGTGGCGGCCGTGTTTCTCACCTATACTTTTTTCGGGCCCTACATGCCGGATGTCATTGCCCATAAAGGGGCCAGCCTGTCCAAGGGCATGTCCCACTACTGGCTGTCCACCGAAGGGGTATTCGGCGTGGCGTTAGGGGTGTCCACGGGTATGGTGTTCATGTTTGTCTTGTTCGGTTCGCTGCTGGAGTCTGCAGGTGCCGGCAATTATTTCATCCGCACCGCCTATGCCGGTCTCGGCCACATGCGGGGCGGGCCTGCCAAGGCGGCCGTGGTATCTTCGGGTATGACCGGGCTGGTGTCCGGATCTTCCATCGCCAATGTGGTCACCACGGGGACGTTTACCATCCCGCTGATGAAAAAAGTGGGGTTTCCGGCGGAAAAAGCCGGGGCCGTGGAAGTGGCCGCATCCACCAATGGTCAGCTGACCCCGCCGGTCATGGGGGCGGCCGCCTTTCTCATGGTGGAATATGTGGGCATCTCCTATGTGGAGGTGATCAAACATGCATTTTTGCCGGCCATCATCTCCTATATCGCCCTGGTGTATATCGTCCATCTGGAGTCCTGTAAAATCGGTCTCAAAGGCATGGAAAAGCCGGTTGTCAAGACAGCGGCCCAGAAACTGGTATCGTTTGTACTCACCATTTTGACCCTGATCATTCTGGCTGGCGGTACTTACTATGGTCTGGGCTGGATCAAGACGGTTGCCGGCGATGCTGCCATGTATGTGGTGGTGCCGCTGATCGTGATTGCCTATCTTATTCTTGTCTGGCTGGCCTGCAAGGTGCCTGAGCTGGAATATTCCCATGAAATCAGCAAACTGCCCAAACTGAGGGAAACCGCCCAGGCCGGGTATTATTTTCTGCTGCCCATCGTAGTGCTCATGTGGTGCCTGACCGTGGAGCGGCTGTCCCCGTCCCTGTCTGCCTACTATGCCACGGTGGTGCTCATTTTTATCGTCTTGACCCAGCGGCCGCTGAAAGGGATTATCCGGAAAAACAGCGCCCCGGAATTTGCTTTTAAGATGGGATGGGACAACCTGATCGCCGGCATGGTGGCCGGGGCCAGAAACATGATCGGCATCGGGGTTGCCACGGCAGCGGCCGGCATTGTCGTGGGCACGGTGACCCTCACCGGGATCGGCCTGGTCATGACCGCGTTTGTGGAATTCATCTCCGGCGGCAATCTGCTGCTTATCCTTTTGTTCACCGCAGTCATCAGCCTGCTGCTGGGCATGGGCCTGCCCACCACGGCCAACTATATTGTGGTGTCCACCCTGATGGCACCGGTGATTGTGCATCTCGGGGCGTTGAACGGACTGGTGGTGCCGTTGATTGCCGTGCATCTGTTTGTGTTCTATTTCGGCATCCTGGCGGATGACACCCCGCCCGTGGGGCTGGCCGCCTTTGCTGCGGCAGGGATATCCGGCGGAGACCCTATCCGCACCGGTATCCAGGGGTTCACCTATGATATCCGGACAGCCGTGCTGCCGTTTTTCTTTATCTTTAACACCGAACTGCTCATGATCGGGATCCAGAACTGGATGCATCTGACCATTGTGGTTGTATCTGCCGTGGTGGCCATGCTGATCTTCGGTGCGGCCACCCAGGGATACTGGATCACCAAAAGCCGGTTTTATGAAAGCCTGGCACTGCTGCTGGTGACCTTTACCCTGCTGCGGCCCGGGTTTTTCTGGGACAAGGTGTATGAGCCCTACAATGAGCGGCCGGGGGTCGAGCTGCTCCAGGCCATGGAAAAGCAGGATGAAAACACCATGATCCACCTGGTGATCCAGGGCGAGACCATGGATGGTGATGAATATACCAAGTCCCTGATGCTGCCGGTGGGAAAGGAAGGGCCCCCTGAAGACCGGCTCAGGGAGGTGGGCTTTGAGGTGATTGAGGAAGACGGCAAAATGCTCGTGGACAACATCATGTTCGGCAGCAATGCCGAACGGATGGGTATCGATTTTGACCAGGAAATTCTATCGGTGATGATGGAGGCGGACCGGCCTCCCAAACAGCTGATGTTTTTTCCGGCCCTGGCATTGCTGGGTCTGATCTATTTTCTGCAGAAACGCCGGCAGACACCGGAAGAAGCATCCCGGCTCAAGCTGGAATAGGGGGATTTCATGTTCGATAAAATACTGGTGCCCGTGGATATCGACTATCCCCGGACATCCAAGGCGGTGTATGACAATGCAGCGGAACTGGCTTCCCTGAGCGGGGCCCAGATTCGGATTGTGTCGGTGATGCCCGGATTTACCATGCCCATTGTGGCTTCTTTTGTCACCGAAGAGATCAAAAAAGAGGCCCGTGCCCAGTTTCAAAAAGCGCTGGATGATTTTGTGGCGGCCAATTGTCAGGGTGCCAATGTGTCCCACAAGGTCCTGGTGGGCAAACATTATGAGGAAATTCTGAAAATGGCGGACAAGTGGGCAGCAAACCTGATCGTGGTCTACCACAACCGTCGCCGGACCGTGAACGAGGCGTTTTCCAGCTCCTGCGCCCAGCGGGTGGTCAAGGATGCCAACTGCTCGGTGCTGCGGTTGAGAAATCTGATCAAATGACCCGAACGGTTCCGGTGTCCTGTCCCATGGACTGCTTTGACCTGTGCCGGTTTCTGGTGAGGGTCGATGGCAACCGGATCATGGAGATCAAGGGAGATCCAAACCATCCATTGACCCGGGGAACCATCTGTCACAAGGGCCGGAACCTGGTGACCCGCCATCATCACCCGGACCGGTTGACATATCCGATGATCCGCCGAAAATCCGGTTTTGTTCAGACAACCTATGACGAGGTCCTGGACCGGGTCGCCGACTCCCTGACAGCGATCCATGAAACGGACGGGCCTGCCGGGGTCCTCAATTATGCCAGTGATGGATATGGGGGTGTCAAAAGCCGGATCCAGTCCATTTTTTTCAACTGCCTGGGCGGGGACACCCGGTTTACCGGCAGCCTCTGCTGGGCCGCAGGGATCGCAGCCCAGACCTTTGATTTCGGAGATGTCCGGGGCCATCTGCCCGAAGACGTTGCCAACTCCGATCTGGTCATTGTCTGGGGTCGAAACCCCAAAGCCACCAGCCTGCATTTTTACACCCTGCTCAAACAGGCTGAAAAAAATGGCACCCGCATTGTTGTCATCGATCCCATTCAGTCAGACACCGCAAAGTCCCTTGGTACCCATGTGGGGTTGAAACCTGGCACGGATGCGGCTCTGGCATTGTCCATGGCCCATGTCACGGTCACGGAAAACCGGTATGACCGATTATTTGTGCAGGACCACATCCTTGGGTTTGACCGGTTCTGTCAGTATCTGGACCGGTTTGATCCGGAAACTGCATCCCGTATTACAGGTGTATCTCCGGATACCATCCGGAAACTGGCCAGAGAATATGCCGCAGCCAAAGCCCCGGGCATCTGGATGGGATATGGCATGCAGCGGTATGCCAACGGCGGGAACTCGGTGCGAAGCATCGATGCCCTGGCAGCTGTATGCGGCCATGTGGGAAAACCCGGCACCGGCGCCAATTACGCGGCAAAATCCCTGGCCCCGCTGCTGAACCGGCCGGAAAAAAACAGCCGGATTCATGTCACGGCATCCCGAACCTTTCCGGCCCCCATGCTGGGACATTTTCTGCAGACCGTGGATAATCCCTCCATTGCCGCCGCATTCGTGGCCGGGGGCAACCCCTTGAACCAGAGCCCGGATCTCAATGCGGCGGTCCGCGGTTTTCAGCGCATTGCCTTCAAGGTGGTGTTTGACCATTTCATGACGGACACGGCCCGGCATGCGGATCTGGTGCTGCCGGCCGCCACCGTGTTCGAGCAGGAGGATCTCTTTGCCACCTCCATGTATTCCCATGTGCTCAATTATTCGAAAAAGGCGGTGGACCCGCCGGATACCCTGATGCCGGAAACAGATTTTTTCCTGGCCCTGGCCAAACACATGGGCATCGATACGCTGGGGTTTGCCTCTTCCCGGGAATACCTGGCCCAATGTGCGGCCCCGTTACTGGAACGTCTGGAAAAAGA
The DNA here is from genome assembly GCA_011389555.1 of Desulfotignum sp. Lineage (GTDB taxonomy): Bacteria > Desulfobacterota > Desulfobacteria > Desulfobacterales > Desulfobacteraceae > Desulfotignum. The sequence continues at coordinate 37,779 of JAABUD010000145.1, forward strand.
CCCGGACACGGACCTGGATTCCCTTTCCGGCGAATACCTGCGCATCCCCGGTCATGACATCCCCTGGGCAGACAAAAGATTTGCCACCCCATCTCAGAAAATCGAAATTTTCAGCAATACAGCTGAAGCTGCCGGACACTCGCCGCTGCCTTGTTTCATCAACCCTTCCCAGGGGGAAGATCGTTTCCCTTTGCGGCTGCTCACCTGCAAAACCCAGCGGTCCATGCATTCACAGGCGTTTGTGTTTGAAGACCGGGAACCGGTCGTGTCTGTGAACCGGAAAACCGCACAGGATCTTGGCATCACCGGACTGGAAAAGGTGCGTATCTCCAACCGGCAGGGGGAGTTGACCGCACGGCTGATATTGGATGAGGCGGTGTGTGACAGCACCGCTTTCATGCACCAGGGATGGTGGCACAAAAGCGGTGCCGTGAATTTTCTCACCCATGCGGGTTTGTCGGACATGGGGGAGCAGGCCGCGTTTTACGATACTTTCTGTACCCTGTCTACTCCACCCGGTGCCAGGTCTGGGTCCGGGAAAGAAAAAGAAAACTCCCCTTAACCTTTAATTCATCGCCTTCAGCCCATAGCTTGCATTTGTAAATTTTCCCTTTTTTGGGATCCAGAATGGTGCCATCTGAATAGGCATCCTCCACCGGTTTCAGGCCCTGGATAATCTCCATTCCCAACGTGGGCTGGTCTTTTCTGGGGTCATCATCCGGGCATTTATCACAGGTGGGATGGGGATCGGCATCCGGTTTCAAAAACAGCTCGATGATTTTGCCGTAATACTGTCCGTCTTTTTCAAAGATCTGGACGATGGATTTGGGCTCATTGGTTTCATCATCAATGGTTTTCCATTTTCCCACAATGGGAGCCTGTGCCAGGGCAGATCCGGCAAAAACAAAACAGGAAACAAACAGGATCAGGGTGAGCAATAACCACTTTTTCATACATTCCTCCGGAAAACAGGTTAAAAAATGTGAGTGAACACTGTTATACCCTTTAGTATTCTGTTCTTTTTGTGTCAAGGCAAAAAGTGAATGATTTTGCCCTGAAAAGACTGGTGCCTTGATTATTTCAGGGTGAGTGCTTAATATACCCTTAATACTCTTTTTCAGGGAAAGGAAATGATGAGAACCAATATTGTTATTGATCAGGGTCTTTTTCCGGGTTCAAACAAACAGATTACCCGGGTAGGGCTTGGGGGAGAAGGGATTCTGCGGACCACGGGAAAACCCGAACAAGCCCGCGCGGTCATCACTGAAGCCGTGCTTCAGGGGATTACCTATTATGATTCCGCCAGGGGTTACATGGACAGTGAAATCTATTACGGAAAATTCTGGCAGGACCATCAAAAGGAACGCGAATCTATCTTTCACACCAGCAAATCCGCCGACAGAACCCGACATGGGGCCCTGGCGGAACTGCGCCAGACCCTGGACCGCCTGAACACAAGCTATCTTGATCTGTGGCAGATCCATGATATCAGGGATCAAAAAGATCTGGACCTGATTTCTGAAAAAGGCGGGGCGTTGGAAGCATTTCTGGAAGCAAAGGACCTGGGGCTGGTCCGGCATATCGGCGTGACCGGACATCATGATCCGCAGATTCTCACACAGGCAGTGGAGATGTGGCCCGTGGATGCGGTGCTGATGCCGGTCAATCCCGTGGAGGAGATCATCGGCGGTTTTTTGACCCACACCCTTGAGGCGGCCCGCAAAAAAGGGATCGCAGTCATCGGGATGAAAGTGCTTGGCGGCAAACACTATATTGCTAAAGATGCAGGTATCACCGCAGACCTTCTGATCCGGTTCGCCCTGTCCTGCGACATCACACTGGCAATTGCCGGGTGCAGTACGCCCGATGAGGTCAGGGAACTGGCAAATGCCGGCAGACACCAGGTGCCACTGACATCTGCTGAAAGAAAAGAGATTGTCAAGCCCTTTATCCCCGTGGCGGAACGGTTGGCTTTCTATCGGGGCAGTGTGTTCAAAAAACCATGAAAACAGCGGATCTGGTGAAACATTATCCATAAGCTATATGCATCAAAACGGAAAACGACATCCAGCATCGGTTTTCAGGTGAACCGTTAAAAGAATATCTTTGTATCTGAAAATAGGCAGTCAAAGTTATCTTTGACATCCAGGATTACTTGTTGTCTGCTGCGAAATATTGTGTGAAAAAAGTTGGAGCATCAGATGTCTCGGTAATTATCAGGTTTGCATGGTGATAAATACATGGTATATATAAATGAACCGTTAGCTGACAGCTCTTTTCTGGGGATGCCGTCAACCTTCAGGCAGACAAAAAAGGTTTATATTTTGGGTTGAAAAGGTGATACAAGATGACAAAATTACAGATAATCTCCGACAGAAATGACATAATTCCGGTCATTCAGGATGCGATAGCCGCCAGGGTTAAGAGAACAGAAATCGGATTTCAAAAAACGGAAAAAGAGATCCAAAAATTTGAAAAAAAATATCGTATCTCCTCGGATGATTTCCTGGCCGAATATACCTCTGATGATCTTTCCGGAGGAGATGAGGACTATATCAGCTGGATGGGGGAAATCAAGCTTCGTGAAGCCCTTCTGGAAGAAATTCAGGCTTTGCGTGAGATTGAATATGTTTGTTAAGGATTATCTTGCAGATATTACCGAAAGCATCAATGAATACTCCACATCTGGTTTCATTGTGATTTCTGAAATTACAAGTGATTTTAGAAGTGACAAAATCGGGATTATACGGGGAAAAATTGTTTTCGTTGATGAGTCAACCCTTTTTTTCAAAGAGTATCTGGATTTACGTCACAAAATTGATAAAAAAACATATTCATTCCATTATCAGGACGGAAACAGTAACCTGATATTTCGATATGACAATGCATTGCACAAGCCCCGTCTCGCATTCAATGAACACAAGCATGCAGGGGACAAGATCATTCCAAGCAGCATTCCTGATATTTCTGCTGTCCTTGAAGAAATCATAAATGATTATATGAATTTGCAGATCACCTGAAAAAACCCTTCATCCGGAGATTGTCCACGGCCCGGCGCACCAAGGTAAACGAGATCCGCTCCTGCTCCAGGCGCAGGTTCGGGGCGTGGGTATGGTATCGCAGGGCATCGTAGACCCGGGCCTCATCGGGCAGAAGCAGCGGCAGGTCCCGGTTGACCGGGGAGGGCTCTGTGCCCCACAGGGGCTGGTGCGAGAGCAGGGTGGCCTCATCCATGAGAAAAGAGCGGGTTCGGGGAAAGTAATGCCGGATCATGTCGATCATGGCAAATCCGTGGGTGTCCAGATCCCCCCAGTACCAGAGGGGTTTGTCTGCCATCCAGCAGGCTTCGGACAGAACGGACAGGCTGTATCCCCGGCCGAAGATCACCAGGGCGTTGGGAAAGGGCGGAAATGACAGGGCTGTGATGTCGTTTTCCACAATAAAGATGGTGTCCGGCTGCACCGGCAGCCGGGCAAAGTCATGTGCCGGTATTTCCAGGTCGGACAACCCCATGATGGACAGATCCGGATCCAGGAACCGGAACCGGACCCGGGCGGGCCGGGACAGAAAACCGAACCGGTTTTCAAAGGCTGCCGGACCTGATGCCCGTTCATCCACGGCGGTTTCCGGCAGCACACAGGTCAGCAGTTTCACCAGCCAGGCTTTGTGGGTTTCAATGAATTTGGTATCCACCCCGGGGATCTCCAGT
>JAABUD010000135.1 GCA_011389555.1 Desulfotignum sp.
TAAAAGCTGTCCCTGTTATTTTCATGGACTTGAGCAGACCGCCCAGGGCATCAATGGAGCGGGTACCGGTTTTGTGCACCACCATGCCCGCCCCCATGAACAGCAGAGATTTAAAAACCGCATGGTTGAGAACGTGGAAAAGCCCCCCGGAAAAACCCAGCACCGCCATGAGGGGATTGCCGGCAGACACACCGATCATACCGATACCGATGCCGATGAGAACAATACCGATATTTTCAATACTGGAATAGGCCAGCAGCCGTTTGATGTCCTGTTGTCCCAGGGCATACACCACCCCGAGAATACCGGAAATAACGCCTGCGGCAAGCACCAGATTTCCGAAAACCGGGGTATGAAAATCCAGCAGGGCATAGATGCGCAAAATACCATAAATACCAATCTTGATCATAACCCCGGACATAACCGCGGAAATATGGCTGGGGGCCGCCGGGTGGGCATGGGGCAGCCAGACATGAAAGGGAAACACCCCGGCCTTGGAACCGAACCCGATAAAACAGAAAATAAAAATCAGTATTTTGGCGGTTTCCGGAATAAGATCCATGCCGGTAAAGGCAAAACTGCCGGTATACCCGTACATGATGCCGAATCCGACAAAAATGCACATGGCCCCCACATGGGAAAACACAAAATACAGAAAACCGGCTTTACGGTTTTCTGCAGAATGGTAGTTGTATATAACCAGGAAAAAAGAAGACAGGGACATGATTTCCCATGCCAGCAAAAAGGTAATCATATTGTCTGCCGTCACCACCAGGGCCATGGATACCACCAGCACGGAGAAGAAAAAACCGGTCACCGCGGTTTTCACCAAACTGCCCGGATCATCCATATAATGATAGCTGTAAACAGCTGCCAGCAGACAGATCAGAAAAATCACCACCAGAAAAAAGGCGGACAAGGCATCCATTTCAAATGCCAAAAAAAACAGGTTCAGATACTGAAACGATGCTGAATGGGTGACAGACCCGGTCAGTTTGGCCACTGCATCCACCAGGCCCCATACACAGCCCGCACTGATGAGGATGGCACTGACTGCCCTGGAAAACACATGATGGCGGGCCAGCACAAGGGACAATAGTCCGCCGGCCAGAATAAGACTGATAGCTGCAAAAAAATGACTCATCGGTTTTCACATTCCCCTTATCAAAAATTTTTCCAGAATTCAGATCCGCTTTTCATATGAGAATGAACCGGTCTTGTCAAGGGGGCAAAAATTTTGTTTCATTCTGAATCAGATCAATGGGCGTACCCCCCCCGGCCAAAAATTTTTCCAGCAGCTTTGTTTTTTCAGACACTTTGCTTTCCATGTTTCATCTTGACTTTTGGACGTAAGTTCTTTAATTAATTTTTACCCCAAAGACAAAGGGAGAAGCAACCATGGGATAGGTAACATAATGTCAAAATGGAATGTAATACCTGGCTGCGGCCGCTGCACCTGCAGGAAAGTATCCTGACATGGGACCAAGAATTCTGCTGGTGGATGATGAACAGGAATTTGTCCTGACCCTGGCTGAGCGCCTCCGGATGCGGGATATGGATTCTTATGCAGTCTTTGACGGACCTGCGGCCCTGGAACAGGTGCAGTCACATCCCCCCCGGATCCTGATCATTGACTTGAAAATGCCGGGAATGGACGGCATCCAGGTATTGAAACAGGTAAAACAGACCCATCCCGGGATCCACATCATTATCCTCACCGGTCACGGGTCGGAACAGGACAAAATCAACTGCATGAATCTGGGGGCTTCTGCCTATTTCCAGAAACCCGTGGATATTGACCGGTTGTGCGCCGCCATCAGACAGGAACATGACACTGTCCGGTCAGATGACCGGAAAAAAACATCCTCTGACAGATATCCCGGGACAGGTTCTCCTTCGCCATGATTCCTTTGCACCGGCTCAAACCCGATTTCTGGAGCTTTCCAGACACCTCCGGCAGCCACAGCGGCTTGAATCTCAAACGCAAGTGGAAAATGATCGTGATAGTCACCGCCATACTTGCCCTTTCCCCTCTGGTGATCATGACCCTGGTGGATTTCCGCCTGACCCGGCGGACCATTGAAACTGAAGCCAACACCGGCATGCTCACCAGCCTGAACACCATTGCTGCGGTAATGTCCGCTTCCCTGACGGAAAAACCACCGGTAACCGGAGCCAAAACCGTTTGGAAAAACGCCTTTCCACATTTGGACACCGGCATGAACAATGATCTGTTTCTCATGGATAACACCGGCCGGCTGCTGACCCCTTCGGTTTATTTCGGTTCTTCTGACAGCCGGACCATCCTGGATGCCGGGCTTTTCTCCGGCGCAGAAGGCATCGTGAATATCCAGGCCCCTGACGGCACCCCGCTGCTGGCCGGATATGCAAAAATCACCGATACCGTGCTGACCCTGGTTAAGCTGCAGCAGGCGGACCGGCTCAGGGATCTCTGGCTCAAACCCCGACTCAAACTGCTCTGGTTTCTGTGCGCCAGTATCGGTTTCATCCTGCTGTCCATCATGGGGATGGCCACCTTTCTGGTGGGCCGGATCCATAAGTCGGAACGTAGGCGCATCGAGGCCCTGCACCACGAAGAACATGCCAACCGTCTGGCCTCCATCGGCCGCCTGGCATCGGGTGTGGCCCATGAAATCAACAACCCCCTGGATATCATCAACCAGAAAACCGGGTTGATCATTGACCTGCTGACCCTTGAAAAGCAGGCCCGGCCGGACCAGCGGCTGCTTCCGCTTGCCGAAGATGTACTGGAAGCGGTGAAACGGTGCGGCACCATTACCCGGCAGCTGCTGGATTTTGCCAGGCATATGGAACCCTGTGTGGAGCCGGTGGATATCGAGGAGGTGATCTCCCAGGTGCTGGCCCTGCTGGAAACAGATGCACGTCACCGGGGGATCACCATCCAGGTGCCCCCTGTCCCGGACGTCCCTGGATTTGCATGTGACCGCAGCAGCCTGGTCCAGATTTTTCTGAACCTGGCGGAAAACGCCATCACGGCCATGGGAAAAACCGGGACCCTCACCATTGCCGTCACCCATGAAAAAACCGGCCTTGTTACAATTACGGTGTCTGATACCGGCAAAGGTATCCCACCGGAAGATCTGCCCAAAATATTCGAGCCGTTTTACACCTCGAGAACCGACCGCTGGGGTGCCGGTCTCGGCCTGGCCATCACCTACGGCCTCATCCGGGAGATGGGCGGTGATATCAGGGTAAAAAGCGCTGTGGGCAAAGGCACCCGTTTTACACTGACCCTGCCGGTGAAAGCGCCCAGGCCGGCCGCACCGGACGGGACGCTGCATCTGCCCGGATCAGAGATGACAGTGCCCGCAAAACCTGTGGACGATGGCACCAGGGGAGATCTGTATGCCAAACCATGATCTGTCCCATGACAAAGAGGGGGTAACATTTTTCGGCACCCTGTCCGCAGCCGTCACCCATGATATGA